>CAMYYB010000059.1 GCA_947303335.1 uncultured Bacteroidales bacterium
CTAAGGCCGGAACAGCTAAACATAGAACCGCTAATAGTAACAATGTCTTTTTCATGGTGTTGTGATTTTATGTGTTTGTCGTTTCGCCTGCAAAAATAAACTATTTATCTTACAATGACCTTTTAGTTATTCCTTCACCACCTTCATCACGCACTTGCGCCCCTCTGTGTCTGTGACGTTGACAATGTAGATGCCTGCATGCTGACCTTGCAGATTGATGTGCAGCTTGTCGCCTTCTCCCGTGACGCTGAGGACCCGCTGACCGAGCGTGTTGAACACCTCAGCTTGCTTGAGGGATTTGCCCGTGACGGTGACGAGGCCGCTAGTGGGGTTGGGGTGAATCTCGGCAAAGGCTTTGCCATAGGATGAATGCTCCTCTAAATCATAGTCGGGTGTTTGAGTGGTAGCATAGTGAATTACAACTCGTTGTACATAGTTTCTGCAAATGATGTCGTTTTGACGTTTAAGATAAGCATGAGGGAAAATGTAAAAGCCGTTTTTCCATGACCCACTGATCCAATCTCCGTTTTCCCTTTTCTCGAAAACCACTTCGGTGGGAAATCCGGCATCGTTTACCTCATATACGGCTCGAAACGTCTCGACGAAAGCGTCGTTCTCCCATCTTTTTATATCAGCGAGAGTGAGCTGACCGCTGGGATTGAAAGTGTATTGCAGCAATTGGGTATTAACCCAGTCTTCGCCAACAGACTGTTGCGACAGCACACTCTCAAGCTTACCGCCCGCGGTATACGAATAAATCTGTTTTGTGCTTGGTTGGTTGAGTTCGATCTTGGTTTCCGTTAACATCAATCCGTCCTCCGAGAATGTCTGTGTTTTCCGTCTAAGCACTTGCCAGTCACTCGACCCGTTTGGATACCCTTCAGTGATGATAGTAACCGTGTCGCCAGAATACTCGTAGGAGATATCGTTGATGTGGCTGGAAAGGTAGAATACGGCTTCTTTGACGACCCTGCCTGTCTCATCATGCTCATACACGATACTGTCATAGCATCTCCAAGTATTGCGCCCTGACGAGCCGTTATGCATGTCATAGACATAAAAGCCATAATGTGTCAGAAGACTGTCATCGTAAGTGTATCTTTTCTGTTCATACATGACATCATAGAAGTCGTATCCGTCATACTGGGTGCTGATACATGTAAAGTTATGCCGGTTATCGAACGAATAGCTGTCATCGGCATAATGCCACATGTATTCAGCTGCAGATTCGTACCTGGAATGGATGAGCAACCCCAATGAGTCATATTGACATAAAAGGGTAAAAACGCCGCCATAAGTGTATAAGGGCTGTTCGACGGTGTCGAAAACGATGACTACGGAATCGGGCTGGTAAGTTTCGTGCCGTTGTGCCTTTACGATTGTCGAAAAGCCCAATAGTAAGGCCAGAATGCAAAGTGTGTGCTTCATGGTAATGTGAGTTTATGGTTTGTCTTCTAAAGTATTCATGTATAGAGGTGAGTCCTCTGGATTGGGGACGGAAATAACCCTGGCCGAGAAAGAAGTGGCGGCTGGCAATTCAAACCCTTTGTCAAGAATGATGTCTTGCTCTGCCCAAATGGCAGTTGGAGTGGACACATTGGCCACATGCCCGTTTCCTCCAAGAATCACATGGGGATAAACCATGGTGGATTGGGCAGAATGGGAGAAAACTACTGGATGATATGTGTCAACGGAACCACGTATAAGCTTATAACACCTAAAATAATCGAACCATGTGCTTTCTTGAGGCAACGGAACTGTTTGTTGAGATGGAGCGCAAGTTAGGCTAATAATGACCTTCATAGGTATCATTTCGTCCATGTCAGTACAAGTGAAATTATTCCAGTCATTATACAAGGCCTCGTCATGCTTGACATGGCTGGAGACTTTCCCATTTATGTAAAACACTATCTCATGGGGTAGTATTTCTGCTCCAAAAACCAGGGAATCCCCTGATATATTTTGCGAACAATTCAAGATTTGCGACAAATAAGAATGGTTTGCGGCAGGGGTTCCGTCGTAGCAATTCTGTCTTATTACATGAGGGTAATCTGTATCATGCCCTTCTGTCCTTTCGAATATGTCAACTTCATCATAATCATTTGGTAATCTGCCCGTTGTCCAGAAGCATGGCCAATAGTGGTGGTTCTGTGGAAGATAACACCTCGTTTCAATATATCCATACCTAAATGTATCATTGGTTGAAATCCATCCTGACAGTAGTTTCGGCGTTTCCCAAACTCCTGTATTGTCGTTTTGGCACATGATGCTATTAACATTCGGGGTTACTGTCAAATATAGCTTTCCGTCTTTTTCAGATACATTATCAATGGAGTTCAAAAAGCCGACTTCAGGCTGATATTGATGGATTTTCTTGTCCCTAACAAGCCATTTGTTTTCGTCCAAAGAAGTGCCGTTGAACTCGTCGCTAAACCCCGAGAGAACATTCCACCCTGGAGTGATTGGAATGTTTGTAGGTGAAATAGTCCTGGATAAATGCTTATAGAACTTGTTGGTACTGTCTCGGCAATACACGCGTTCTTTGGAGGTGCCTCCTGTCTCATTTATATTCTGCGCCATTATGTTCAAACTGAACAATATCATGCCGCAAAGGTAAATAAACTTTTTCATAGCTGAAAGGATTTTATTGTTTTTCCGGTTCCAGCAGTCCGTTTTCCTCCAAGGTCTTGCGTAGGAGTTCGATTTCGGCCTGTTGCTGCTTCACGGCTTCAACCAGCATCGTGACGACGGCATTGTAATCAATACACAATCGGGCTTCCGGATCCGTGCGAACCGCATCGGGAAAAACTCCTGCAAGGTTCTCTCCTGATAATCCCACACTTCTTTTCCCCAAGTCTTCAATCATTCCACTGACGGCCTCTTCATCGACATATTCGCTGCTTTCAATGTCTTCCGGAGTAACCAGAGGATCTGTTTCGTAGAAATATCCGTTGATTTCGAGAATGGTGGCTAGAGCGTCGCCACCACTAATTGGCTCAACATTGCTTTTAGACGCCCCTCTTATTTCTGTAATTAATGTTGATACGGAATGGACTTGACCATTTCCAGAAACATAGAACAGATGGTTACCTAGATGATTAGTGTCGTATTGGTTTTGGACAATCCAATGCTTTTGAGTGCTTTTGTTGGCCATTGACAGGTTGGCCCAACTAAAATCGTTGTGGTTTTGTGTCCTGAAGTAAGTTAATCCAGATGGCGTAACCTGTAAACCAAAGTCGCCATTGAGACAGCCTATGCTGACCCAGTTGTCGTCATGTACCTTGATTTGTGCTTGTGCCGCCACTGCAAGCAACAAGATTGCAAATGTAAATAATGCTTTTTTCATGGTTGTAAGTTTTGAAAGTGAATGATGTAATAATAGGTGTAGTTTAGTTCTTCTCAAAGTCGCCTTCGGCGTAGCCGTCGGCGTGGTTCAATTTGACGGTGTAAATGTCTGCGGGGAATGGTTGCCAATAATTGTCAACTGCCCATTGTCTTTATCCCGCGAAGGGGTCATCACCGCCGTTGCCTCCGGGGGTATCACCGCCACTGGGGGTCTCGCCGCCTCCGGGTTCTTCTCCTCCAGGTTCCTCGGGTGTCTCGGGTTCGTCCTCGTTCTCCACTTCTTCGGCTTTAGCCCAAACGAGGCTGGCACCTTTGACGGCTGCCTCCACGTCTTCGGCGGGACGGAAGTAGAGACCGAGCTTTACATCGCTCAGCTTAATGTCCTCCGCATTTTCATACCAACCGCTGTTGCATTTTGGATAGAGCTTGCCAAGGGGACCAAGATCGACAATCATGCCCATTTTCAGCATGTTGGCCGCGCTTTCCATGCAGAGTTCGAGAGCGACTTTGGCCTCTGCCTTATGCAAGGTGGTGTTGTGGCAGGCCTCCTTTACGATTTCCTCGTAGCCGGCCTTGCCGTTGGAGATGACTCGGGACGAAAAGCCCTTTTGATTCGTCTTCGGGTTGACTTGGGTAATCTTCGCGATTTTCAGTTTAGTTTTTGCCATGACATTTTTGTTTTAAGTAAGTTAATAGTAGGTTGAATAGGTGAAAAACAGTGCTGTCGGTGCAGTGTCGATTTTCAACTCATCCCGATGAGTTTGTCAACTCATCCCGATGAGTTTGTCAACTCATCCCGATGAGTTTGTCAACTCATCCCGATGAGTTTGTCAAGTCATCCCGATGAGTGAGAAAAACGACCGCCGTAACCAATCACATCACCGTCGCCATTTTTTAATCCGTCACCGTGAACTCGCCATAATACCCGTCCCCGTTGGTGAGGGTGAAGGTGACGATGTAGTCGCCCGCGTTGGGGATGTAGAACTGGATGCCGTTGGGCGTCGGGGTCGAGGTGCAGTCAACCAAGGCCCCTGTGGTCGTGGTGACCGATATGTCGACCAGACCGAGGTTCTCGGTGAAGGACACCGTGAGGTAGTGGCCATTAATGGTAGCTTGGATGGAGGAGCCGCGAGGAGCTCCATGCACATTGGCTTCATTAATCTGAATATGGCTGTAGCCATCCGTCAAGTTGGTGCCTCTGGCATCGCACCATGTTGCTGGAAAGATGAATCCGAACAACAGAAGAAGTAGTGTTAATTTGTGTTTTCGCATATCTATCTGTTTGAAAAGTTCGACTGCAAAAATACAATGGCATCAAGATGTCTGTCAAGAAAAACATGGTTCGGAAAGGTTCGGATTTTTAATCAACGTCTTATAAATCAACAGATAGAGAACCGTTGGCAATTTCAGATAAGGTTTTGGGCAGCGGATTGCTGTTGCCAATAATCTTCCGTAATTTGCCATCGCGCTCTGTAACGGTGTTATAGGCACGTTGCATCAGTGCTGCAATATCGGCATTGGTAAGGCCAAGCAGATACAGGCAGCAATAGTCAAGGTCGGGATTGGTTAGTTCGGGATAAGCTTTTTTGAGTCGAACGGTAAACTGTCCGAAATGACAATCGGCTGCCAAGCGCAAATCCAATAAGTTCTGCTTGTCTAAAGCATACTTCTTATAAACTTGACAATCCATTTTCGATTTGAAACGACCTTCGTTAACCCGTTCCATGATGAGGCGGCAAATAGGCTCTTCGGCAAACGATGCTGCGGTTTCAGCAATTTTTGTCGTTCCGTATTTCTGGTTGACTTGGTCTTTCAGTTCGCGCACTTCTTGGTTTTTTTGCTTCAGCCGACCCGACAATGCCTTTTGTTGCTGCTTGTGGAAATGCTTTTCTTCCTTGATTTGAACCTTGAGATGTTCCCCTTTTCTCTTGTACCATAAATAAAGGAAGGCAAGGACAGATATCAAGGCAAAGAGACTCACAGTGACAACCACCGCTTGTTTTGTGTACTGCTCTTTTGCTTGTAGATGCATCCGTTCCTGACGCTTTTGCCTGAAATCCTTGTACAATTCGGTCAATTGCGATTTCACCTCGCTTTGGTTTTCCTCTTGGTTGGCAAAAGGGATTAAAAAACCGGCATAACCAAGAATATCGGATTCTTTGCCTTGGATTTTGCAAATTTCAACCAACCATTCGGCAGCCTGTCTCTTAGAGGCTTCGCTCTCCGTGTTTTCATACACGGTTTCCAAATACTTCCATGCTGAATCATACAGGTTCTCATGATAATATATCTCACCTATCGTCAAGCAACGCGAAAAACGCTCGTTGTCACTGTCAACATTTTCAAGTGCATGGTATAGTATATCCAACGATTCTTTTGGATGGTGTTCAGTTTCATATGATAGAAATGCACTATGAGTCATTAAATCCCTGTATAGGAGGCAGTTTGTGTCTGGCAAGAATATACATGCCTGTTGATAATAATACTTCGCACTGTCCAGCGCGTTTAACATGTTGTATTGAGTCCCCACCTCGCATAACATATGCGACATATACCAAGAGGGTTCTTCCCATTTCTGATAATATGTCAGCGAAAGATGTGCAAAGTATATGGCTTGTTCGTGAAGATACATGTCAGAGAACAAGTCCGTCAATCTGGTTGAAACCAACGCCATGAACCATTGATATTTTCGGTTTGTTTTGTCAACTTCAGTGAGTTCTTCCGTCAATTCCCATGCTTTCATTTGTTCCCTGCACGCTTCCACCACACTGTCCCGCTCGTAATAGCCTACACCATTAATATAATGTGCACGGGCGGCCAAAAACGCCGCTGTTTGGGCGGACGCATTCGATGCGTCCCTACGCTGGAATGGCCATACGGACACACCGCGTGCGTCCGCTCCCCCAACCGCAACCAAAGAATCGAAACAGGCCACCGCCCGCAGCAGTTCGGGGCGGTTGGTCTGCTCATAGTCGTTCTTGTACAGCAACTCCGCCACCAGCAGCTGGAAATAATGCCCGTTGAAGACGTCGAGGCTGTCGGCCTCGGGGCTTTCAGCGAAGTCCAACAGCAAGGCAAAGGCACTGTCGGGCTGCTGCCACATCAGGCTGTCAATCCCTGCCAGCGTCCGGCAGGCTTCCCCCTCTCCTCGAGGAGAGGGCCGGGGTGAGGTCAAATGCCCGCATCCCGCCAACATCAGCGTAATGCTGAGCATTGCAGCGATTCTATGTCCGAGAGTTCTCATTCTCATGCCGCAAAGATAGTGAAATTCTCCTGTGTGAGCCTTGTCATTCGCCAGAAAAAGATGACTGTCCCAAGTGTCCCACTGTCCCAGGGGTGGGACAGGTGGGACATGTGGGACAGTGTGGGACAGGGGGGCAAACTGTATCAGAGTTGCTTTTCTGGTGTGATGGATTAGACAGCAGGGAGGTCTTTAGGTTTTACTCCCCCTTTACTCAAACACTACTGAAACTTTACTCAAATACTAATCAAACTTTTTGATACTTCGACATAACTTTAAGGTAACGTTGAGGTAACGATAGGGTGGCAAGCAGCAAAGCCAACAGGATTGCTATGTAAAACCGATGTTTCATCGCGGCAAAAAGGTAACATTCACCGCCCCAGCTTGCTCATGATGGCATCATAGTGTTTCTGGTATTCCTCGTCGGGCTCTTTCAGCAGCTTGAGGGCTTTCTTCATGTACTTTTCGGCTTCCTTGTAGTCGCCCCGCATGTAGAGCACCCAGGCGTGGGTGTCGAGGTAGGTCGGGTTGTCGGGCTCTATCATGACGGCTTTGGTCGACATCTCCAAGGCTTTGTCCAAGTCCTGGCCCTTCAGCGCGAGGAAATAGGCGTAGTTGTTCAGCACCAGCACGTTGTCGGGGTCGTTGCGCAGCGTGCGCTCGTAGGCTTCAAAGGCTTTTTCTTCTTCGCCTTGCTCGTGGTAAAGGTCGCCGAGGAAAGCATCGAAGTTGGCTTGCTGCAGCTTGTCGGTGGCGTACTTGCGTCCTTTGTCAAGATAGGTGATGGCGTCGTCGTTCATCTTCTGGACGGCACTGGCCACGCCGGCGTACCAATAGAAGACGGGCTGCATGGGATAGTACTTCAGTGCGGCAATGGCATGCTGGCGGACAGCCTCGTTTTCGTTGAGGCGCGACTCGCTGATGATTAAGTTCTGCCACGAGAGGAAGTCGGTGCTGTCGATGGCCAACGACTGCTGATAGATTGCTTTCGACTGCGGCGCATCCATCTTGACGAGGTAATAGGAGCCGAGGATGAGGTAGCCGAGCTTGATGTCGGGATGGGTCTCCAAGAAGGCTTCGCCACATTGTCGGGCCTCTTCGTTGACGGTGGGCGAGTCTTGGTTGTTGTTCATCCAATAGTCGTAGATGTTGGCTTTTGTGTTCAGGTCGAGGCTCTTATTGCGGATGGCGGCGAGCAGCTCGTTAAAGGCTTTGTCCTTGTCGCCGTTTTTCTCATAAAACTCGAGCAGCGAGATATTGATATACGGGTCATCAGGGTTGAGCTCCTTCATCCGCTCGTAGGTCCTCAGGGCTTCCTTGTTCTTGCCGTTTTCGGCGTACACTTGGGCCAACATCCCGTAGTAGCGCAGGTTCTCGGGGCTTTGCTCAATCAGTTTCTCCAACTCGGCTATCAGCTTTTTGCTGTTGTTCTGCCTTTTCAGCACGTTGAGGCGTTGCTCGGTGATGACTTCGTTTTCGCCGACTTGCTGCTCCAACACATCCATCTTCTGCAAGGCTTTGTCGTATTGCTGGGTCAGCAGGTAGGCATCGACAAGCTCGCTGAGCATTTCCAGGTCGTTGGGGTATTTTGCGGTCAGGCTTTCATAGAGGCTGATGAGGTCGTCGTACTGCTCCAGATTACGGTAAAACTGTCCGAGGCGCAGCTGGTACCATTTGTTGTCGGGGTCGAGACGGGCGGCCTGCTGTATCATGTTGAAGGCATCTTCCAGGCGGCCTACGTTGTAGTATTGCTCACTCAACTCGAACATCGAGGCAGCATCATCGGGCATATAGCGCAGGGCCTGTTCAAAGTTGCGGATAGCCCCTTGGGTGTCCTCGCGGTATTTGCTCTGCAAGCCGTTACTGAAATAGGTGGCGTTCTTCTTCTTGTCGGGCTTGCCGTTGTGTTCCGATTCCACCTGCTGGGCAGAAACGGCTGACGAAACAAGCAACAGGAGCAACAAAGAGAAACCACGCCCCCAATGAGGGATATTGAAAAGATGACGATTACTCATAACTTATGAACTCTCAACTATAAAACTAACTCTCAACTCTCAACTCTAAACTCTAAACTTTCAACTAACTCTTCCCCGTATGTCCAAACCCACCTGCACCGCGTTCTGTTGTGGAAAGGGTTTCCACCTGCAAGGTCTCAGCCTGCTCGCAGCGGGCGATGATGAGCTGCGCGATGCGGTCGCCGCTGTTGATGACGAAAGGCTTGTCGGAGAGGTTAATGAGGATGACGCACACCTGTCCGCGATAGTCGGCGTCGATGGTGCCGGGTGAGTTCAGGACGGTGATGCCGCTCTTGAGGGCCATACCGCTTCGGGGACGCACCTGTCCCTCGTACCCTTCAGGGATTTCCATATAGAGTCCCGTAGGCACGAGGCCGCGTTGCATCGGCTCAAGGGTTATGGGACCTTCGGGCAGGTATGCCCGAAGGTCCATTCCAGCTGAGTTTGCAGTCTCGTAGGCGGGTAGCGGGTTGTTGGATTGGTTGACGATTCTAAGCTGCATGATTTTTACTTTTGAATCACAACCTTTCTCGTTACCATCTTGCCACCGATGACGTGGACGAAGTACATGCCCGAAGGCAGGTCGCTCACGTCGATGGTGCGCTGGCCGTCAACGCTGAAGCCACGCACTTTGACACCTTGCGGGTTGATGATAACAACGCTGGCTTTACCCTTCTCATAGTCCGTGGTGATGGTCATTTGGCCTCTAGCCGGATTAGGAGTGATGGTCACTTGGAAGGGCTCTGCATCCACATCGGGAAGTTCAGGAACTTCTGTCAGGATGTCGGTGTTGTGGCTATAGGTCACCACCTTACCAGAGACTCTCAAAATCGGGTTGCTGGAGTTTTCGCAATCCGGGCAGCTGTTTTGGCCGCTCACGCAGTCAGGGTAGTTGGGGTGGCATTGGTCCACGTAGGTGGGGTCGAACTCATAGAGCACATCGGCGTGGCCATCGGCGAGATAGTCGTCGAGGCTGTAGTCCCACACCATAGTCATACTACCTGGGCACCAGCCAGCACGGGGATAGACCCAAGTGCCCAATTGGTCGTTACAGCCTGCCGGATTTGGTTGACAGGTTTCCCACAAATCCTGAGTGTAGGTTGTGGCACCATTGATGTTGATGTTGTGATGGGCATGATAGAACTCGGCGGCATTGCCCGTATTGTAGGCACCATTACCTGTATCACTCCAGTTGTGTCCCGAAGTGGTGATTTGCAGCTTGGCCTTTTCGACACAAGGATCAAACTCAACCGTGCGAGTCGGGATGGGACATGGGTCTGAATAATCGCCGAAGGCGTAGTTGCCATACCAAATCTCTCGCATATCTACATAAGGATACTCAGGAGTGCCTTTGGTGTACTCAAAGATGGCGGTGGGGTTGTAACCTTGACCCGTTGAATATTGCTCGCTATAATATTCAAATTCGACAAGACCCTGAAGCACTGATGTGAAGTCGGTCACATCGAGGTCGTCAACGCATTCTAACCTAAACGGAGTAATGTAACGACAAAGCTCTACCCATTCGCCACGATAGTTCTTCACACGGACATAACTGATATGGTCGTAGGTGTTGCAGTCGCCGTTTACGCAGTTGTGCTCATAATGCAAGTTGATGTAGTTGAAAGCATTGACATGGGTCGGGAAGGCGTATTCGCCATAGTCGGTAAACTGTGAGGTAGTGGCCACCATCTCGCCATTCATTGCGGAAACCACCATGTCATTGATGTCAGTGGTCACATCAAAGGTGTTGGAGGCCGTGGTGACCTTGCCACCCGTCTGGGTGATGGACACGGTCAAGTTGTAGGAACCTTCTCCTGAGGGCGTCCAAGTGGTGTACCAATAGCCGTTGTCGGGGTTGTTGGGATAGTCGGTCTTTAAAGTCAACTCTTGTCCATCGACGTTACACTTCACTTGCTCGAACTTAATGGCGTTGGCATGTTCGATATAGGCACTCAACACGATCATGACGGGATTCTCGAAGTTAGGCATATACACCTTGGTGCCTTCATAAGGGCGGCGGATGGTGATTTCGGGTTCATAGTTCTCGGGATCCACCACATAGAAGGTACGGGTCACCGTGGGAGCGGGTTGCCATTGTGTGCCGTCGCCGGCCTGGATGGCTTTCACCTTCACTGTGCCTTCCTCACCCGTGAGGGTCAGGATGTTGCCTTCGATGGTGGCAGGACCTTGGGCGACCTCAAAGGTCACAGGCAGTCCTGAAGTGGCAGTGGCTTCAAGGGTAATGGGGGCATTATAGACCAACTGGTCGGGAATCTCGGCGAAGTCGATGAACTGGGCAGCCAGTCCGCCGGGGAAATGGCGCACGACGATGTTGTCGAAACCGCCCCAGCCGCTGTTGAGCATATAGACACAGTTCCACATGGCGGGGTCGTATTTGTCGCCGCTGCCGGGAGTAAGTCCAGCGTTGACACCCTGGCACTCAGGCACTGCTTCCCATTCGGTGGTCAGGTCGTCATACTTCATGTAAAGGGTGACGGCACCTTGACCATTATTGGCATCCAAGTCGATGGAGACCTTCCAGGCGTACCAATGGCTATCCGATCCGATGGGTTTGAAGTTGCAAGCCATCGTGTTGCTGGGCAGCACCACACCGTTCATGAAGAGGGGGTTGTCGGTGCTTCCTGTCATCATCATGTAGACACCACCATCGGGGAGGGTGCTGTTCTCATCGGGGTAGATGGGTTCGCAAATGGCGTTCGATGAGGAGGCCTTACGCAAAGGAGGAAGGACCGATCCGTCGCCGTCGCCGTCATAGCCGATGCCGACGAAGTCGCCCCACCACTGGCGGAGGATGTCGCACTCAAACTCGATGATACCGCCATTGGAGAAGTCGAAACCATATTGGGTGATGTCGTGGGTGGCGATGTCGCCAAAAGCAGTACCGGAGGCATCCGAGAACACGCCGATGGTCTCGTCAGCCGTAGGGATGGGCGGGGTGGTGCCCCAGAAGTGGCCCATGTAGTCGGTGTACAAGGGCGTGAATCCTCCGTTGCCCGCATGGTGTACGCGGACATACCAGCCGTCCTGACCGTTCAGGAGGTGGTTCGGGTTTTCTCCGTATTCATAATTGTTGAAGTCGAAGACTTTTTCGACTTGGGCCATCAGCCCGATGCTCACCAGCATCATTGTAAGGAATAAGAATGTTTTTTTCATAATATCAGATTATTAACTATAAACTTTCAACTCTAAACTTTCAACTGACTCTCAACTCTAAACTATCAACTCTCAACTATCTAAAATCCATCCACCACACTTTGGTCTGGCGCGTGTCGCCGTGCGACATCCGGGCTAACTGTGCGGAGTAGTTGTCGTAATTGTATTCGATTTCCTTCTGGGGGTATTCCATTCGGTAGGAAGTCAGTTTTGCGTGGTCGGTGGTGGTGGGTGTCGCCATCGTGCGACGGGCCAAAGCCCATGCTTCCCAAGGCTGGCGGAAGAGGTTAATCCAACGCTGCTGGTAAATGAAGCTCAAATAGGCTTCGTTTGTATAGTCGAATTCAGGATTCATATACACAGCATAGTTCATCACGTTGGAAGTCATCCTTTGACCCAAGGACCAGATATCAACATTGCCTACAAAACTGGTGTACTGTGGATAGAAATAGATCCAACGGCTGGTGTTTTGCGGTATGTGCGCCCAAAAAATGCAAGATTGGTAAATAGCTTGGAAAATCATTTGGTCGAGCTCCATGCCCGAGAGGATAATGCCACCAATGCCACGAGCACCGATCTCAGCTTTCATGAAGAGCACGTCGGCGTAGGTGACGAGGATTTGCGGGACGTATTTTTCGTCTCTGGTCAGATAATAGTTAAAAGGCGAGAACTGGCACGAAGGGCCTTTGAAGGTATAGCTACCATCACGGCTCTGGGCGTAGGGCGAGCCGCCTTCGGTGGGTGTTTCCTCGGTGCGGATTTGGGGGAAGGGTCTCCAGGCACCGTCGGGCATGCTGTCGTTCTTGTGGCTGGTGTCGAAGAAGAGGTAGGTACGATAGTCGAAGATGCCGCTGCCGTCCATAGCGTTGGTCGACGAGAGGCAACTCCAGATGGTCTCGCCCATACGGAGGTGCTTGTGTTCGCGGAATGACCAGTTGGTATCCCAGTTGGTGCCTAAGAGGCTGGGCCACAGGCACACGCCACCACCCGTGGGTGAACCTCCAGAAGCACTCATCTTGGTGTAAATGAAATTGTAGGCTTCCACCAACAACGGGGTAGCGTACGCAGGCTCTTTGTCGTACATGCGCAGTCCGTGGCGCAGGATGAGGGCGTTGGCAAACTCGGCCCAAAGGATGTAGTCGTTGTTGAGCAGCACGTCGTAGGGCAGCTTGTAGTACTCGTTGCCGAGGGCAGTGGTGAGGGAGTCGGAACGCAAGAGGTCGCGTGACCACACCAGTTCCTCCAACAACGATTTGTAGATGCTCTCCTGGGTGTCAAACTCGGGTTTCATGGTGGCTGACGATGAGGGGTTCTCCCAGATGCGGCCTGCCTGTGTGTAAGGCATATCGCCGAAGATGTCGGTGACCTTGAAGGTCTGATAGGCTTTCAGCACGTTGAGCTGGGCGCGTACCTTGTCGCAGATGTCCGGGTCGGCCTGCTCGTCGCCATAATCGTCGAAGCGTTTCTCCAGCTCACGGATGTTGGACAGCATGAGGTAGTAGTCCGACCAAACGCTGGAGGTTCCAATCTGTGAGTTGCCCCACGATTCGGAAGTCAACGCGCCAAGTTCCGTCTCAGGATACCAGATTTCGTTTTGCAGATAGAACTGCTCGTTCATGTTCTGCTGCAAGGATTGCACTACGCCGTTGAACAAGGCTTCCACCGTGGTTCCCGTTGGCGAGAACGGGTCTTGGTTCATCTCTTCGAAACCCTTGGTGCAGGAGGCCAAGGCCAAGGTTACGGCTAACACTATGATGATGTATCTTTTCATAATATATAGGATTTCAAGATTTTAGTATTAACTACGAATTGTACGAATTATACAGATTTTGACTGCTAAATTGTGGCAGAGAAATTCGTTTAATCTGTGTAATTCGTAGTTTCATATCAGGATTAAAAGCTGACTTTAAGGTTTAACATAAACGAGCGTGAACCCGGATAGGAGGCGTACTCCAAGCCTTGGGCGTTACCCGAGCCTTGGGTGCCTTCGGGGTTGATGTTGTCGGGCAGGGTCTTGTAGAAGTAGAACAGGTCGCGGCCCACCAGGGAGATGGAGGCCTGCTTGAGAAAGTTCTGCTTGTCCAACAACTTGCGCGGGAAGTCGTAGGTGAGCGTCAGCTCGCGCATCTTGATCCAAGTGTTGTTGACGATGCCGGGGGTGCTGAGGATGTTGCCCCAGCCGCCGAAGTTGGGCATGTATTTATAGAGGTAGTGTACCACGTTTTCGTTTTCGTGGGCTTCGCCCGTCTCTGTGTTGATGCAGTAACCGGGCAGGATGATACCATAGTTACCGAGTAACTCGCCGTCTTCGTAGTAGGGCAGACCGTTGCCGTCGCGCTCGTAGAGCGTTGCAAGGCTCTGTCCCGTCTGCATGCCCACCACGTAGGAGGCACAGTAGATCTGTCCGCCCAACTTGGCATCGACTAAGGCATAAAGTGACCAGCTCTTGTAGGAAGCCCTCAAATTGATACCTCCAGTCACTACGGGAGCGCAGTTGCCAATGGGCACACGGTTGCTGGTCTTCAGGTAGGTGGTGCCCGTCTCGTTGAGCAGCGGCATGGGTTTGCCGTTGGCGTCGTAGAAGGGGCCTACGGTGCTACCGTCGGGCATGGTGTATTCATACACATAGTCCCATCCGTAGATGGTACCGTACTCTTCTCCTTCTTCCACAGCGATAGCAGGGCCGTTGGAACCCCAAATCTCAGAGAGCAGGTACATGTCGGAGCCGGCCAAATCGACGATGCGGTTCTTGTTGCGGGCCAGGTTCAAGCCTACTTGTACGCCGTAGTCCTTACCCTGTGCGATGTCGTAGGTCATGATGGCCTCGATGCCCTTGTTGGTCACCACGCCCGTGTTGATGGTCACGTTGTTGGCACCCGATGAGGGGGCAAGCGGCGACGAAAGGATTTGGTCCCAACTGTAGATGTTGTAATAGGTGAAGTCCAAATTGAAGCGGGCACCCAGTCCGATGTCGAAGCCCAATTCGTAGGAGCGTTGCCTTTGGGGTTTCAGCTCCAAGGGCGGCACGGTAGAAGGCAGGGTGGCTGAAAGCTGGTTGCCAAACGAGCCCGTGTTGTAGGTGTAGGTCAGCTGGTAAGGCTCGGTGTCGCTGGCGGTCTGTGCCCACGAGCCTCTCAGCTTGAGGAAGCTGACGGGACCCCAGTTCCAGTGCTTGAAGGCAGAGGTGGGGACGAAGCTCAGGGTGGCTGAGGGATAGAAATAGCTGTTGTTGGTGATGGGTAGCGTCGACGACCAGTCGTTACGTCCCGTCACATCCAAGAAAATCCAGTCGCTGTAGCTCAAATTGAAGAAGGCGTACAGCGAGTTGACTTGCTTCTCCCACCTCGACTCACCGAAGGTGCGCTCGCTGGCAGCCGAGTAGTTGTAGATGGTATAGAGGTTGGCGTAGGCCCAGCGACCCGAAGTGCCATTCAGCCCGTCGCGGTAGCCGTAGTATTGCTCACCACCAAACGAGAAGCGCACGTTGAACTTCGAGCCGAAGATTTTGTCCTTATAGGCCGTCAGCAAGAAGTCCATGTCACGGGTGAGTGAGGAGGATTTGCTCTTCGAATAGTAACCGCCCGCCATTCCGTCGAGGGTGGTAGGCTTGTGGGTGGTGATGTAGTTGTCGTTGGTCCAGTCGAGGGCGACTTTGGCGGAAGCGTTCAACCAGGGCGTGATGTCGTACATCAGGCGAATTGAGCCGTACATCTTGTCGCGGTTGAGGGTCGTGTTGTTGTTGTAGAACGTCCAGAACGTGCTGCTGTAGATGTAAGGGTAGGGGTAGCCGTCAAAGGTGTTCATCGTGCCGTCCTCGTTCTCGTAGGCGGTTGTCTCTATGCCTTTCCAGCTACGGGGCCAGCTGTAGAGCAAGCCCTTGTTGAAGTTGCTGTTCGACTCGCCGATTTCAGGGGAGTTGAGGCGGTAGTAGTCCAGATAGTTGAAGGCCACATCGACTTTGATTTTCTCCGACACATTCAACAATGTTCCCACGTTGACGGTAGTCTGGCGCAGGTTGCAGTTGTCGATGATGGCATCGGTGCGCGAGTCGGTGAACGAGACGCGGACGCTAC
>CAMYYB010000060.1 GCA_947303335.1 uncultured Bacteroidales bacterium
GATAGGGGCAACATTTGAATTTGATCCGGAAAAGAACACAATGACTTTATTTCAACATGGAGTAGAATTAGTTTTTCAAAAGAAAAAATAGTTTTCCTGTGAGTTGGATCTGTTTGGCCACAGGCCGAGGGGGTCTGCCGACCACGACCCGCAAAAAAAATCCGCAACCTAAGCCTGTGTCCGAGTTGCGGATTTTCTTTTTACCAATGCTGTATCGCCACCTATATTTCCTTCCTAAACACAAACATCTCGTCATCCTCGCTCCAGTTCTCTTCAATATCTTCGGGCACTGCTGGACCGTGTTGGTATTTATTCCAAAACTCAACGATGTGGAAGCCGCAACGGTTCACGTAGAAGTGGATGTTGCGCTTCTCAAAGTAAGGCGTGATGGTCTCCCAGACCTGAATTTCGGGATGCATGGTTTCCACAGCCTTCCATGCCGCCTGACCGATGCCTTTGCTATGACATTCCGGTGACACGAACAACAATTCCAACTCACCTTTTCTGGCTTCCTTGTCGAGGGTAAGCACGACTCCGCCCACTTTATGACCATCCAAAACAATGCGATAGGTTTCAGCATTTTTTTCGTCAAGGGAGTGCTCGATGGTATTGCGCGAAATCACTTCTTCGCCTTCCTCGCAACGCTCATCCCTCATCCCGAACTCCTCTTGTGCGCCATACTTGAACGCCCATTGATTGTCCAAAATGAATTGTTCCCTGTCGTTGGGCTGCAAGGGAACTAACTTGACTTTTGCGGTTTCCATAATTTTGTGTAATGTGATTTCAAGTGGCAAAAGTACAAAAGTTGAGTGGTTTTAGGATACAAAATCACAAATAATCCTAATTATTCCGTCACGAAGATTGAATTTGTCTATGTTATTTTTATCCTTGCAAAAATCTGCCAAACGATTTCAGGAAAAGTCACCCCAAAAACAGGCACTCGAGTGATTTCATCGATTCACTCGAGTGATTCGATGAAATCACTCGAGTGAAGCAAAACAATGCCCCGTGTTATCCATTTTTAAACAGCTTCTAATATTGGAGAATTTTATAATTTTGCAGCCTTATGAATCGTGAAAAAGAAATCTATAGGGTGACCCTTTGGGGCAGTGCCGTCAACGTGGTGCTGATGGTGTTTAAGTTCGTGGCGGGGGTATGGGGGCATAGTGCCGCCATGATAGCCGATGCCGTGCATTCCGTTTCCGACTTTGCCACTGATATGGTGGTACTTGCCTTTGTCCGCATTAGCCATAAGCCTAAGGACAAGTCGCACGACTATGGACATGGCAAGTATGAAACCTTAGCCACCACCTTGATTGGCGTGGCTCTGGCCGCTGTTGCAGTAGGCATCTTCATCGAAGGTGCGAAAAAAGTTGCTTTTTGGGCCCAGGGTGGCACACTTACCCTGCCGGGACGACTGGCACTTTGGGCGGCTTTGACTTCAATATTGCTGAAAGAAATCATCTTCCAATACACCAACCGCAAGGCCAAACAACTCGACTCGCAGGCCATGAAAGCCAACGCCTGGCATCATCGCAGCGATGCCTTGTCGTCGGTTGGGACAGCCATAGGTATCGGAGGCGCATTGGTTGGAGGCGAGCGTTGGGCGGTGCTTGACCCTATCGCCTCGATTGCCGTTGGCGCACTTATCGCCAAGGTGGCGATTGATTTGCTCAAGAACGGCGTGGGTGATCTGATGGAGCAATCCTTGCCGGAGGAGGTGGAGAATGAGATTATGGACATCGTGAAAGCCGTGCCCGATGTGATGGAGCCACACGAACTTTGCACCCGCCGCATCGGCAATCATTATGCTATTGAGATGCACATTCTGATGAACGGCGACCTGCCCTTGAAAGAAGCTCACGACAAAGCCACCATAATTGAGCGACTCCTAAAGGAACGCTACGGAGAAGAGACCCATGTGGCTATTCACGTGGAGCCGATAGAAGGTAATTGAATAGTCCATTCATAGGCCGATGATAGGCGAGCGTAGGAGAGCGACAGAACGCGCTCATTCTGCCACGCCCTTCTCTCGCCTTCCCCAAGGAGATGCCATACTGATGCCATAGTGATGCCATACTCTTACCATACTTTAAAAGTATGGCTACAGTATGGGTAGAGTATGGGTACTGCTTGGGTACACCTTGCTGTTTAGTTTTGAATAGTTACTTATACAAAGAACTAACCGTATTTTTTGGGGCATTAGTGAAGGGAATGAGGAAATTATGTATTTTTGCGATTTCAAATGGAAAGAATCAGAAAGAAAGATAATAGTAAGAAAATCCAAACTGACTGATGAAAGGTTGTATTTTTCGACAGATGTATATGGCTTTGTGTTCATTGTTGTTGCTGGTAGTGATGCTAATGAGCTGCACCAAGAATCCTATCGTCCTGCCGAACCCAGACGAGGAACAACCTAATGGAACGCCATTGGTCATCGTCATCTATGGACCTAATTCCTTGGGTGACCGTTCTTATTGCGACTTGATATACACAGGGGTGGAGAGGGCTGCCCAGCGCCATGGGCTGCGCACCCTGCAATTCTCACCCGAAAGTGATGAGGAAGGGCTCGCCTATTTGGAGACCATCATCAACGAGATGGAACAGACTTCCGACACGGTGCGCCGATTGCTCATCACTCCAGGCATAGGCTACGACACTTTCATCCGTGCCAACAATCACCGCTTGGAATCTAACCCACGTGCCGACCTGCTCTATTTGGAGACCAACACGCCGCTCGAAAGCAAAGGCTCGACACTCTACATCGACTACTACGGCGCGATGTACATGGGTGGTTGCATGGTGCATTACACGGCCTATGACTACACCGACAAAGAATTGGTGTCATTGGTATTGGCCAACCCTCACACGGAATCGGTACGCGAAGCAGGCGAAGGCTTTGTGGCGGGCTTCAACGACGCGCAGGATGTTGAACCCTTGGCACTGCACATCCGTTATTTGAGTCAAGAACCCGTCGGTGGATTCACGCTGAGCGACACTGCCGCCATCCGTATCATCAGAGAAGAAAGCACATACCTTTTCGAAGATACAGAAAGCATTACGCTGGTGCCAGTATGTGGCGGCGCTATGCATAACCTGATACGCGCCATCCAAGGAACGCAACTGTTTGCCATGAACCAATACATAGGCATCGATGGCGACATGAATGCCGACAAGTTTTTTTGCCCCTTCTCCATTGTGAAACACGTCGATAGGGTGATGGAAGACTATATCGGTATGTGGCTTGATGGCACGATGCCCAAGCACAAAACCCTGGGACTGGCCGACGGAGCCACAGGTGTTATCATCGGCAATCAATACATACCCAACAATTTAAATCTCATTGATATAGATAGCCTATGGCAAGTGGCAGTCGGAAAGGAGGAGGGAAGATGGGAAAAATGAAAGTGAAAAGTGGAAAGTGGAAAGTTGTGGCGGCTCTACTATTTCTGTCTGCTATCTTTCTGACTGGATGCCATAAGGATGATGAATACATCTATCAGGACAGTCGGAGATGGGTGGAGAAGACGGTGGTCGTGGTGGCACCGACTTCCGACCCCATCATGAAGGCTCGTCTGGAACGTACGGCTAACTGGATGTTGCAAAGCCTGCACAACGCACAGCTGCACGACACGCTCTGCATCGACCTGAAACTGGAATGGCACGACGAACTCATCGAGGACATGGCCACTTTAGGCGAGGAGTTGGCCTCACGCGACGATGTGATGGCCATCATCGGACCCTTTGACAACGACCGCGCCAACCGCTTTGCCCCCTATTGCCAAAGAACAGGCAAGCCACTCATCCTACCTACGGCCACCAGCGAGTCGCTCATCCGCCGTTTCGCCATCACCAGCACCGGTGATGGTCAACAGCCTTTCCTGTGGTCGCTTACGGAGACCGACATCTCACAGTCGGAGGTGATGCTCAGCCTCTGTGCCACCTACCTGCAACAATATCCCAACGAAATTATCAGCGAAATGTCCTCGCTGGGTGCCCTCTTCACGCCCAACAACAGCTATGGACAGACTTTCTATGACTGGGCACCCTTCCAGGCCACCGAGTTAGGCATCGGCTTTAACTGGTGCGAAAAGTACAACAACGACAATCAGCTCTACCAGCAGCTGCAAAGCTACTATGACGAAATAGGAGAATACTTTTTTAGTCTTTACATCCCCTCGTTGGTTGTAGCCGAAAACGCAGCGCAACTCTATCAGATTGCCCGTATGCGTAGCCTGTGGTTGGGCATCGACCCCGACGACCCTGCGGGCGACAACGATGAAGAGGCCTATCTCCGCGTGATTTATGCCCCCGTCTATCTCGCCCTGTCTAACCTCACCGATGAGGCAATCGAGGCCCTTGGTCCCCGTGGTGTGGCTCTCACCAGCGGCTATAAAGGCTATTCACCCTACGCCGACCCCACCACTGGCTTTGAGATGAGCTACGAGAGCCTCTATGGCGTGAAGCCTACCTTCGCCGAATGCAAGTTCTACGACGCCTTGTTGCTCTCCGCCTTCGCGGCAAGCTATATGGAGCATCACCATACCGACAACCTAAACGATGCCACCATCGCTATCACCACCACCGATAACATCCTTAACGGTGCCGCCTGGAGCGAGATGGGCATGGAACTCTACCTGACCAGCCTTGAGCGTGGCAAATTAATTGGCTTTAAAGGCGCTTGCGGTGCCGTACAATTCGACAAGGATTGCTACACCGCCGCACTCAATACCACCTACGTCAACTGGGTTATTATTGACGGCCGTGTGCAGCATCAGGGCTATTACAGCACCTCTGGGGGCGTGCAGACGGGCGAGGCCTTGGCTTCGTGGAACTGGATCGCCAGCAATGCCGCCGCCACCTTCGATGCGCAATATGGCGGCGCATCCGACCTCACTTACCCGGCCATGACCGACCAATACGCCGTATTGGTGCAAGGCAGCAACGGCTGGAGCAACTACCGTCACGAGGCCGACGTGCTCAACGTATATCAGATGCTGAAAGCGGGCGGCTACGACGACGACCATATCATCATGGTGTTAGCCGACGAAGTGGCTACGGCACCAGAGAATACCGACTACGGGGCAGTGCGCACCGACCCCAACGGTCCCAACCTGCGCGAAGGCGCCGTCATCGACTACCGCAGTGCCGACCTCACCCCACAAGACATCGTCAACATCCTGCAAGGCACCCCCACTGGCCGCACGCCTGTGGTGCTGCCTGGTGGCTCGGGACACAACGTCTTCTTCTTCTGGAGCGGACATGGCCGTAGCGTGCCTGCCGGTGGCGTGAACGAGATGGCATGGCGCGACCTGCCTGCCGGCAACGGCATGACCGCTGAGCTCCTTGCCCAGACCCTCTCGCAGATGGCCGCGCAAGGACGTTTCCGCCAGATGCTCGTCTGCCTCGAACCCTGTTTCTCGTCGAACATGGGCAAAGCCCTGGAAGGGATTCCCGGCCTGTTGGCCATCTGCGCCGCCGGACCCTACGAGCAGTCGTTTGCCGATTCGTGGAGCAACGAGTTGGGCATCTGGATGTGCGACCGCTTCAGTCGCAACCTCGTGGGCCACGCCACCACCCACCCCAACGGCACCTACCGCGACCTCTACCTCTACTGCGCCCAACACACCCTCGGCTCACACGTCGGTATCTTCAACCACAATAACTTTGGTAATCTTTATACCTCACAAACCCGTGACTTTTTTATTAACGAATAAACAATTAAACACATACCAATTATTAATCATTTAAAAACATTTTCAAAATGAGAAGAAACATTTTAATGACTCTGGCTGCTGTAGTAGTTTGCGGCCTTGCAGTGACCCTGTTCACCCAGTGCAACAAAGACAAAGAAAAGAACCCTGAGGTAAACATGTTGTACTATGTCTCCGTCAGCCCAGATGTGTTGAGCGTGGCCGACGTGGAAATCAACTATCTCGACGCCACAGGCGCCAAACAGAAAGAAGTCTTGACCGACTCCACTTGGAGGAAGCCGATAACGACCAACACCCTGCCTCTCACCGAGGGCGTCTGGGCCAAACTCACCCCCAAGGCTTCCATTGCCGAAGGCAATTACCAGCTGCGCATCCAAACGGTCGCGGGCTTCGCTGCTACCTTGTCGGATGACACTAAAGCATTTGAAGGCTGGACAAACGACAACAGCGAAATCATCACCACCGCACAGAACGCCAATGAGGTGGCCGTTTGGTGTGCCCAAAGTCCCACGGTAGCTATCACCATCGACAAGAAGGGAGTTTCTAACCAAACTCATGTGGACTTTGGAGGCAACTACAGCGTAGAGGATTTGTATTTAGATTTAGGTTGCTGGTTTTTTTGCAGTGTTTTTAGCTTAGATGATTATTGCGGTGATTGCGATTAAATAGAACATAGAATGCTATTATTAAAACAATCAATACTATGAAGAAAAGTATCATTATGACCTTGGCCGCACTTGTGGTTTGCGGCTTGGCAGTGACCTTGTTTACCCAGTGCAAAAAAGACAAGAAAAAACCCGAAGTGGAGATGATGTACTACGTCAGCGTGAGCCCTGATGTGCTCAACGTGGCCGACGTGGAAATCAACTACCTCGACGCTACCGGTGCCAAACAGAAAGAAGTCTTAACCGACTCCACCTGGCATAAACCATTGGAGGCCAACACGTTGCCAATCACCGAGGGCATTTGGGCCAAGCTTACCCCAAAGGCATCCATCGCCGACGGCAACTATCAGCTGCGCATCCAAACGGCCGCTGCCTTCACAGCCGACCTGGCGGATGGCACGAATACGTATGAAGGTTGGACAAATGCGAACTACGAAATCATCACCACCGCACAGAATGCCGATGAGGTAGCCGCATGGTGTGCCAAAAGCCCCACAGTGGCCCGCGCCATCAACAAGGAGGGAGTTTCCAATCCCACCCATGTGGATTTTGGCGGCAACGATGATCTTGAAAATACGAACGCGGCATTGGCTTGCTGGATTTTCTGCGAGCTTCTCGGCTGGAGTTGTGCGAGTTGCGATTAAATAGAACATTGAATGCGTTAATTAAAACAACCAATACAATGAAAAAAAGCATCTTCATGACCTTGGCCGCCATCGTGGTTTGCGGCCTGGCAGTGACCCTGTTCACCCAGTGCAACAAAGACAAAGAAAAGAACCCTGTGGTAAACATGTTGTATTACGTCTCCGTCAGTCCCGATGTGTTAAGCGTGGCCGATGTGGAAATCAACTACCTTGACGCTTCCAGTGCCCAACAGAAAGAAATCATGACTGATTCCACCTGGAAGAAGCAGATAACGACCAACACTTTGCCCCTCACCGAAGGTGTCTGGGCTAAGCTCACCCCAAAGGCTTCCATCGCCGACGGCAACTACCAGCTGCGCATCCAAACGGTCGCCGCCTACACGACCGACCTACCAGATGGTACGAAAACGTATGAAGGTTGGGAAAACGCCAACAGCGACATGATCACCACCACACAGAGCGCCGAAGAGGTCGCTACTTGGTGTACACAAAGTCCCACGGTGGCTCTCACCATTGACAAGAAGGGAGTTTCTAACCAGACTTATGTGGACTTTGGAGGCAACTACGACCCACATGAACCTAGTGAAGCATTTGGTTGCCCGCTTTTGTGCGATCTTTTGGGCTGGGATTGGATTTGCAATTATTGCAATTAATAATAGAAAACAAACACTGTTAATTACAACAATCAACACTATGAAAAAAAGTATCTTTATGACCTTGGCCGCCCTTGTAGTTTGCGGCCTTGCAATGACATTGTTCACCCAATGCACCAAAGACAAAGTCACCAACCTCGAAGAGCAGATCATCGGCAAATGGGTGAAATCCGAGATCAACGGACAACCTGCACCCACCAATGAAAAGATCGTGTTCACCTTCCTCTCGGCCACTGAAGCCATCAGAAGCGGATCCATGAACAATCATCCAAATTCAGAGGGTTTGTGGGCTGACTATACCAAATTCGACATCAACATCAACGGTCAGACCATTACCGCCACCGCCTATTCCAACGAACATCATGCAACTGAACTCACCATCGTCGTCAAGTCCATCAACAACAACGAGTTCACCGCCGATATGAAGGTGACCGTACTGATAGACGGCGTCGAGTTGTTCACAAAAGAGGAGACCGACCGCTTCGTCAAGGTTACCAACGACTATAAGCAGGCTGTCATCGGTATCTGGGAAGGCCACGTCACCAGCGAGCAGTCGGAATACGACGACTACCTCGAGCACCGCTGGCAGTACAACGCCGACGGCACCTACGTTTACTACAACAAGGACGGCAACAACTGGTTCCCCAATCCCCTCAACACCCTCAACGAGTACTTCGTGGACGGCAACCTGCTCTGCATGCGCTGGATCAACAACGGCGCCGAGTACCGCGAATGGTGGGAGATTGCCTCCATCGAGGACAACGTCATGAGCTGGACCGCCCTCCGCAAAAAAGCCGATGGCACCACCTACACCGCCAGCTTCAGCATGACGAAAATTAACGAATAATATAATTAACCAAGAGGAAACAAAAACTCTTTTAAATCTATCAACACTATGAAAAAAAGCATCTTTATGACCTTGGCCACTGTCGTGATTTGCGGCCTTGCAGTGACCCTATTCACCCAATGCAACAAAGACAAAGAGAAGAACCCCGAGGTGAAGATGATGTACTACGTCTCCGTCAGCCCCGACGTGCTTAACGTGGCCGACGTGGAAATCAACTACCTCGACGCCAACGGTGCAAAACAGAAAGAGATCTTGACCGACACTGCCTGGAACAAAACTTTGGCAGCCAACACACTGCCCCTCACCGAAGGTGTTTGGGCCAAGCTTACTCCTAAGGCTTCCATCGCCGAAAGCGACTACCAATTGAGTATCCTCACTATCTCCGCCTTTACCGCCGACTTACCGGACGGCACGAAAGCGTATGACATTTTGGGTAACGATAACTACGATGTCATTACCACTGCAGAAAATGCTGATGAAGTGGCCGCTTGGTGTGCTCAAAGCCCCACGGTGGCCAACACAATCGACGAGAAAGCTGTTTCCACTACTACCACTGTGGACTTTGGCGGCAACTGGTGGGGGGAAGAGCTTGTGACCAGATTTGGATGCTTTTTCTTGTGCGATTGTGCGAGTTGGTGGTGCGATTGGTGTGATGTAAACGGGTATTACTAAATTATAAACACAATAAAAAAACTTGCATTAGCCCAGCTCAAGCTGGGCTTTTTTGTTTGTGCTCATCTGCTGAAGAGACCTAAGACAGGCGGACTTCCTTACGATGCCGCTTATGCAACCGACCTGAAATGGCGTTGATGAGAATGATGCCGCCAGCAATGGCGATGGCGACCTTGAGAGCCGTGAAGCCCATAGTGGCAGCCTGCCGCAGTTGGTCGCCAACCAAATAATAAGCTGTCCAGAAAATTCCGCCTCCAGGTACCAAAGGGATGATGCCGCAGATGAGGAACACTGTGGTGGGACATTTAAGGATTACTGCCAAAACACCGCTTATCGTCGCCACTGTCAAAGCCCCGCAAAAGGCGGCAGCCACCACCCGCTCTGGTCCGGTCGTTTCAACCCACAAGTAAGCACACCATCCCATCATGCCAGCCAGCCCACAATAAAGATAATATTTGCGCGGCGCGCCAAACAGCGCAGAAAACCCGACAGTGCCTATGAAAGCAGCAGGAAGTTGGATATACCAGGCTGAAGTCAACGCATCTTTTGTGGGCATCCCAATCTGCATCAGCCCTTTCGAGAAAAGTCCTTCAAGAATGAAAGCCAAAGCCACTCCGGCAGCGATACACAGAAAGGCCAGGAAGGCATGCTTCAACCGTGTTGAACCTGCAATGTAAGCCTCATTGGCGATATCAAGCATCCCGTTGGTGAACGGCACTCCAGGCACTAAGGCGATGATGGTGCCGATAATCATGTTAGGCAGGTGGTCGCCAAAGCCCAAGTTTACTGAAAGGATGCAGAGCAGTCCGCCCAGCAGTCCACCTAACAGATTGCTGAAAATACGGCTCAGATGTGTTCCGACGAAGGTCATGAAGGCACCCAACAGCAGGCCACAGACGAAGGTCGCCGCCGCGTCTGTCAGGCTGCCTCCGAAAAGGATGCTGAACGAGGAGACTCCGAATGCTATGCCGAGGATAACCTCCCACCATGGTTTTCCTTTGCTGGCGCGGATGGTCTTTAGACGCGAATCCAACTCATCAAGCGGCATTGTCCCGCCTTTCACCTCGCGGCTCAGTTGGTTCACCTCCACCACACGGCTCAGCTGCATGCCTCGGATGGGAATGTGGGCAGCACTGGCATAATGCTGCCCCGTGGCAATGATGCCGTTACTGAGTACAAAGAAACTTCCGTCGTTGACTCCGTATGACGAGGCGATATGCTCCATCGTGTTCTCAACGCGGCCAATCTCAGCCCCATTCTCGAGCAAAATGTGTCCCGCATCAATGGCCAGTCGCAGGGCTCTTTCTTCGCCCGTCATTTTTCTTCCATGTCGATAGGATTCTTCGGTGTTCATGACTGCAAAAATACAAAAAAAGCCGCATGCCACGTCTTTGACTGAATTGCGGCTTTGAGTTAATAATATACTACCGTCCCGATGGGTTGGTCGAGTAGCGCAATAGGATTCCGCTGGGCGATGTCGTGTGCCACGGAGTCTGGCTCCGTCCATGCGTGTGGCGCAAGGCTGAACTTGTCGTGATGTACAGTGAAGACTTGTTTCGGGTGTAAGTCCAGAATAGCTTGTTCAAGGTCTTTTGGCATCAAGTGGATATTGGCCCAGTCCTTGTTGTACTGGCCGTTTTCCATCAGTGCCAAATCCACTGAACTGAACCGTTCATAAATCTCTTTGAAACGGTCGTCATAACCGCCGTCACCACCCACATACACCTTTCTTCCTGCCGATTCCACCATAAAGGAAGCCCATAGCGTCTGGTCACGCTTGAAGAGCCGGTTGGAAAAATGGCGTGAGGGGAGACAAGTTATCGTTAACTGTTGATAGTTGTCGGTTTCGTACCAGTCCATTTCGGTGATATGCTGCGGGTCGTAGCCCCAATACTCCAAATACTCCGCCACGCCAAGCGGACACACCACATGCTTCACCTTGTCCTTCAAGTCGCGCAAAGTGGCATAGTCCAGATGGTCCCAATGTTCGTGCGTGACAATCAGCACATCAATATCAGGCATATCGTCGGGCGAATAGATGTCCGTGCCCTTGAACGGGTGCATCATCAACGATACAGGAAACTCCATCTTCAGCACAGGGTCAACCAGATAACGTTTCCCGTCTAAACAGAACAGGTAGGATGAATGTCCGAACCACACGAGCCAGTCCTTGTTGGTGGGCAAGGCCTTCAAGTCGGTTCTCACGGCAGGTACAGCTTCGGTGGGCACCCTGTCTTTTTTGCTCTCCGAGAGGAATTCCCATAACGCTTTAGACATGGACTTGTCGCCAGTGAATTGCGGCGTGGGAATCTGGTTTCGGAACTGACCATTACGGTAGTTTGGCGAAGCCTCAATGCGGGCTTTGCGCTCCTTCGACATCCGTCTGCCGAAACAAGGATGATTCAGGATGATTACGCCGACAAGGGCAATCACCGAAATGACAGCAAGGACGATGAGTAATATTTTCACACCGGACCTTTTTCTTGAAACCATCATTCCATGCACATCTCAAAGATCTTCTCCACATCGGCCTGCTGCAAGGGTTTGAAGCCGGGCAGGGTGCCACCTCCGACAGCTTTCTTGGCCATCAGCGCGAAGTGGGTGCGGTCGATTCCTACCTCTGGGAAAGTACGCTTCAGTTGCAAGGTGTTGAAGAAGAAGTCGCTCAGCATCTCAATGGCCTTGTGGGCTAACTCCATCGGAGGCAAGCTTGAGTCAATGCCGAAAACATTAGTGCCGAATTGCACGTATTTCGACACGGTGGTCTCGTCCAAACAATACTCCATCCAGCGTGGAGTAAGGATGGCCAGACCGAGGCCGTGGGTGATATCGTAGATGGCCGACAGCTCGTGCTCCATCGGGTGACAGCTCCAGGCCTTGCGTTTTCCGCCGTTGATGAAACCGTTGATGGCCCATGAAGAGACCCATATTAGGTTGGCACGAGCCTCATAGTTGTCGGGTTCGTGCATGGCGATAGGGGCGTAGCGGATAACGGTCTTCAGCATACCCTCCATGAAGCAGTCGAGCATGTAAAGGTCTTGGTCCATGTTGAAATAAACCTCGAAGATGTGCGACATCATGTCGGCAGCACCGCAGGCAGTCTGGTAAGGGCTGACACTGAAGGTGTTGGTCGGGTCGAGGAAAGAGGCTTTGGGCAGCATGACGGGGTCGAGGCGGCCAAGTTTGTCTTGTGTCTCGGGATTGCTGATGACGGCTGCCGTATCCATTTCGGAGCCTGTAGCCGCAAGGGTCAGGATGCTGATGATGGGCAGTGCCTGGGTCATGGGAGCGTGTTTGCTGAGGTCAAGGAAGTCCCAAGGGTCGTGGTCGACACAAGCGCCTGCCGCCATGATTTTGGTGGCGTCGATGGTGGAACCGCCTCCCACCGCAAGGAGCACATCGATATGTTGCTCCTTACAAATCTGCACGCCTTTCCTGACAGATTCGATGCGCGGATTGGGCTCGATGCCGGAGAGTTCGAAGAGCTCCAGCCCTGCCTCCTTGATTTCTTTCACCACGCGGTCATAGAGACCCATCTTCTTGATGGAACCGCCACCGTAGGTCATCAGCACGCGGGTGCCGTATTTTTTGAGTTCTGCGCCAAGGTGTTTCAATTGGTCGCGCCCGAAATAGATTTTTACGGGAATGTTGTAGATGAAGTCGTTAAGCATAGTATTTTATATTTATGATAGTTTAGGCGACAAAAATAACGTTCGTATTATTTGTATTATCCGCTGAGGATATTGGCTCTTTATTTCACCATGCAAAGGTAATGTTTTTTCTTTATTTATGATAGATTGTAAAAAGAATCCGCAACCCAAGCATAGCTTGAATTGCGGATTCTTCATGTTTAACTTGATTCATTAATTCATCAACCGACTTTCACCCCATTTGTATTGCGGATAAGCTTTTTTGAGGTCATTGTAGGAGCCCTTCACGTCGCTGCCGCCGCTGGTGGCGAACACGTTGAGGGTCTTGCCGCTCAGGTCGTGGGCTTCGATGAAGGTGTTGACGATGGTCGGGGCGGTGTACCACCACACGGGGAAGCCAATCCATACCGTATTGTAGTCGCCAATGTTCTCGCAACGGCCTTTGATGGCGGGACGCGAAGTCTTGTCCTGCATCTCGATGGTAGAGCGAGAGGTTTTGTCGCGCCAGTCGAGGTCGGCTGCGGTGTAGGGCACCTCGGGGGTGATTTCGTAAAGGTCGGCGTTGAAGTCTTTCGCCAGTTTTTGTGCAGCGGCCTTGGTGTTGCCCGTGGCCGAGAAGTAAACTATTAAAGTCTTCATTTCTTTGTTCTCTTTTGTTTCGGTGGTTTGTGTGGTTTCTTTGTTGTCTTTTTTGCTGTTGTTCTGTGCGCAGGCGGTCAATATCAGACAGCATGCGGCAATGATTAAGGCAATGCGTTTCATAAGGTGTTATTTGTCAATGTTTACGATGGTATATTTGCGGCTGCCGAGACCGATGGCTTCGGCATGTTCAATGGTGTGAACACCATGCTGTTTGTCGATGCGGTTGAGCAGGTCAGTGGGGTCGTTGGTGGCCGTCACCTGCTGGTTGTTGATGATGTCCACGCAGGCTTGGTCGAGAGCCACGGGGTCAGTACTTGCGAGGATGCCGTAGTCTTCGAGCTTCACAGGGGCTGGATGGTCGACGCAGTCGCAATCGATGCTCATGTTGTTCATCACGTTGATATAGATGATGCCATCCTTTTTCTCGAAGTAGTCCACCACGGCTTGTGCAGCGGCAGCCATGCTTTCAAGGAAACCGTCCTGGTCGCCGATGTATTCTTCCGTCCAGAGTTTCTCCATGTCGAGTACTTCCATCTTGCCCGAGGAGTGGATGTAGGCTTTGCCGTTGGCGCTGGCGCAACCGATGCTGAGGTTCTTCAGTGCACCGCCGTAGCCGCCCATCGGGTGACCCTTGAAATGGTTGAGGGCAATCATGAAGTCGTAGTTGGCCATGTGGTCGCCCACGATGTCGTATTTGAGGTGTGTCGAATCCTGTACGGGAATGCGCATCTCACCTTCTTCGTCCATGATGTCGACCTTGAAAGTGGGCGTGAAGCCGTGCCGCTCGATGACCTTCCAGTGGTTGGCCGAATTGTTGCGGTCGTCTTTTTCGTCGCCGGGACCGTTGCCGTAGGCGGTGTTGCATTCCACGATGGTGCCGTCCACCTCAAAGACCAAGTTCTTGATGAGTTCAGGTTTCAGGTAATTGGGGTTGCTGCCTTCGCCGGTGCTCATCTTGATGGCCACGCGCCCTTTGACAGGAACGCCCAATGCCTTATAGATGTTGACCAGTCCTTCGGGACTGATGTCCTTGGTCAGATAGACGACCGATTCCTTTTGTTCTTTCAGATTGCTTTCCATGTTGTCAATAGTTTGATGATTAGATTCTTGTGTTGCTTTGTTCGATTTTCCTGTACAGCCCATGGCGAAAAGCAGGGATACGGCTGCGAAGATAAGGGTTTTTATTTTCATAAAGTTTTGTATTATTGATATTTGCGACAAAGATAATAAAAATTCTTATTTAACCGACATATTTCAAACCGACTATTGAAAGTATCAGCGTACTCAAAAAGAAAATCCTCCAGAAGGAGGCTGGTTCATGAAAGACAAAGATGCCCAGTAGCACTGCCCCGACGGCTCCGATGCCTGTCCATACGGGATAGGCAACGCCGATGGGAATGGTTTGTGTGGCTTTCGCCAAAAGCACTGCACTTAGCACATAGAGCGCTGCAAAGCCCGAAATCCATAGCCAATACTCCGTACCGACTGCAAGTTTGGTCTTGCCGAGGCAAAAAGCGAAGCCTGTTTCACATAGGCCCGCAATGATGAGGATAATCCAATTCATGGGTGCAAAAGTACAAAAAAAACCACAGCCCGCAGGCCTCGGCTCAAATTATGGTGAAAGCCGGCAGAGTAAGCTTTTTGTTGTTTCCTTGTGAACAGGCGGTTAGGCTGAAGCCCAAAATAGCAGTTAGAATGATGAATGCTTTTTTCTTTTTTCCTTCCAATCGCTTAAAAAGCACTATCTTTGCAGCCGATTTGGCCAAGGGAATGCTGTGTGAATCGGCAACAGTGCCCGCTGCTGTATGTCCGTGTAAGGTCTGTCAAACAAGCCACTGTCCGGCTCATCTGGATGGGAAGGC
>CAMYYB010000061.1 GCA_947303335.1 uncultured Bacteroidales bacterium
CTTGTCCATAATGGTGGTGGACTGAGGAGCCGGCAGGTCGCCAGTCAGCAGGAGGTCAGAGTTGTTGTTGATGATGTCGTTGGGGTTGTTGTAGAAGCTGATTTGAGTCTCTTCGTTGCTGTTGATGTATTGGTTCTGCAGGCAGTTGGAGTTACCCACGGCAGAGACAATCCACACGAAAGGCAGACGGCCAGTGTAGAGGCCAGTACCACCACGGAGGATATACTTACGATTGCCAGCGAGGTCCCAATTGAAGCCCAAACGAGGTGAGAAGTTCACGCGAGCCTTAGGCATATCGGCAGTCGACATTCCATACATGGTGTTGCCTTCTCCGTCGGCGATGGAGTGATGAACGGTTGAAGTGGTGCCATCTTCGTTGGTGATGGTCTCATCCCAACCATTGAGGAACTCGTTGTTGGTGTTGTAGCCAGCGATGGAAGGATACCACGGCACTTCGATACGGAGACCAGCGGTCAGGCGGAAGTTCTCAGAAAGGGTCATTTCGTCTTGCACGTAAGCCGAACCTTGCATGTAGTTGAAGGAAGGATAGACTTGATCGTGGTTTTCGTTGTTACCGTAGGTGATGGCGAAAGCGCGCGGGTTGGCATTGTTGACAAAGTCGTCCCAGCTATTGTAGACATAGTAGCCAGCACCACCTTGCATGAAGCCGTTCTTGGTGTTGTCGAACTCATATTGGAGACCGAAGGTGAAGTTGTGAACACCAGTGAGGTAGGACAATTCGTCGGTGACGACGGCAGTGCTCACTTCACGGAGGTTACCATAGGTAAACGGGTCAGGACCGAAGCTGGTGTAGACAGCAGGGGTGCCGTCCTCAAGGGGCTCAAGAATATCAACAGTGGGGAAGAGGTCGCCCACGAAGCTGCGGGGCTCATACTGACGTGAATAAGTAGCACGCAGCATATTGTTACCGCGACCGCTCAGGAAGCTGTGATTCCATTCAGCAGCGACGGAGCTGAAGTTTTGCTCTTGGAAGTAACGGCTGCTCTCGAAGTAAAGGGCGTATTCAGAGGTACGGCCATAGGTGTTACGGTTGTAGACCGAGCTGGACAATGGGTTGATAGAGCTTGAAGGAGCGGTGGAATACTTGTTCTTCACCAAGCTGTAACGAAGGTTGATCTTGTCGTTAGCACCGGCGTTCCAGTCCAAGCGAGCCAACAGCTTGTAGTCAGGAGTACTGGCACTGTAGTTCTGATAACGGCCAGGGTTGTATTTGTAAGTGGTCTGGAGGTATTTGCTGATTTCTTCCATCTTTTCGACGGTAGGACGGTTGTATTGGGTGCCGCCGCCGTAGACATCCTCTTCAGTTTCGCGGGCAAAGCTGGTTTGACCTGGGTCAACGTCGCTTTGGTATTCAAAGTTCACGAAGAGGAACAGTTTGTCCTTCACGATGGGACCGCCCACGCTGATGCCAGCGGTGTTGTCAAGCGACTTGGAGAGTTTTAGGTTCTCAGGGAAGTTGCCAAGTTCATCTTTCTTGCCGTACTTGGTGCCGATGAGACCATCGTTGGTGAAATAGTCATATACGCTGACGTGCCAATTGTTGGTACCACTCTTAGTGACTGCGTTGATAGCACCACCAGTGAAACCGCTGTGACGGACATCGAAAGGAGTGATGTTGATGGTCATAGCCTCAAGAGCGTCTAACGAGATGGGGCTACCGCCTGCAGGCAGGTTGCCACCGATACCGAAGGCATTGTTGAAAGCAGCACCGTCAACAGTGACATACGACTGACGGTAGTTACCGCCACCGATGGCCATACCATTGGAAGTGCTGGCAGCCTGAGGCGTCAAAGCCAAAATGTCGTTGAGACTGCGGCTGATGGTGGGTAGAGTGGCGATTTGCTCGCTGTTCACTGCGGTGGTGGCGCCAGCGCGGTCGCTGTCCATGCCATTGCTGACAGCTTCGGCAGAGATAATCACTTCGTCTAAGCCGATGTTTTCTTCTGTCATGCGGACATTCAGGATCTTCGTCTCGCCCAAAGTGGCTGAGATGTTGGTCTCAATGGTGGTCTGGAAACCTACCATGCGGTATTCCAGTCTATAAGGTCCACCGGGACGGATGTTGAGCAGACGGTAAGTACCCTTGGCATCGGCCACAGCGTAATACTGTGCACCAGATGGAACGTGAGTTGCAACAACTGTTGCTCCGGGAAGAGCCGACTTATTAGTGTCGGTAATCTTACCGCTGATACTCGATGAAGTCACCTGTGCCATCATAGTGATGGAGGCAATCATCGCCAAGAAAAAGGTAAATAACTTTTTCATAATGAGTAATTTAAGTTAGTAATTAAGTGATTGAATTATGATTGATTGTGTTGTGTTGCATATTGTCCATTTTGCCTAAAAATCGTGCAAATATAGGCTTTTCTCAATAACTGCTCTCACTTAAAAATACTTTATTCAAAACTTTGTGGAGAAAAATATTCAACAAATCGTGTTGATAACTGGATAAGGGCTTGTTTGCTAACGGCTTGTGAAGAATAATTGGAAATACATTTTTTTTGCTTTTTTTATTTATTCAGAGCTGTTGTCTTCAGTTTCAGATTTTCTTTTTATCTTTGAAGCCTAAAACAAATATCATTTCTACATGAGAAGACCGACTGCAATACTTCTAACTATCTTATTTTTAGTGCTTTATTCTTGTGGAAACCAATCTTCAAAGGCAGTGCAAGCCTTGGAAAAGGACATCAAGAATATCGAAACGCAAATTCAGGAGACCAATGATTGTGACGATTTGCAGCTACTCACTTTCTCTATTCTTGGATTGCGAACTGATCTTGAGAAACTCATACAGGAAGAGACCGTCACAGAGGGAGAAGCTCTTACCTTGACGGAGACCATTAATCAACTCGATGCTTCGTTGACTGGCAAATATGTTGCCCTCGATTGTACCCAGGCCGCTGTCGACGAAAGCGAAATTGATGTTTTTGGCGAGGGCGAATATGAGGAAGAAAAGGACTTTTAGCCCGTCACTTTATAAAACTATGATATTATGGCATTCTTTTTTAGACATAACCCAAAGAAATTCAATTATATACCGCGTTACTATGACCCAGAGAAGGAAGCATGGGAACAGAAAAAGGCCGAGTTGGGCTATGATGCCAAGCTGAGCCACGAGGAGCAGTTTCGTGCTCAGATGCGACGTAGCTGGAGCGCCCCGAAAAACGAGGAAAGCAAAGAGGAAAGACGTACCAAGACCATACGACGTATCGTGTTAGGGCTCTTTGTGCTGTTCATTTTTTATTTCATATTCTGTACCCCGATGATGGTGAATCTCATCAGTGGGTTGATGGGTAAATGAGTTATGTTGGATGTTATCAAACTTCTGCCTGACAGTGTGGCCAACCAGATAGCGGCTGGTGAGGTGATACAACGCCCTGCCTCCGCCGTCAAAGAGCTGATGGAAAACGCTCTGGATGCCGGTGCCACACAAATTGACCTTGTGGTGAAAGACGCGGGTAAGGCCTTGATTATGGTTCTCGACAACGGCTGTGGTATGTCGGAGACTGATGCCAGGCTGTGTTTCGAGCGTCACGCCACTTCCAAAATCAGTAAGGCAGATGATTTGTTTTGCATCAAGACGATGGGTTTCAGGGGCGAGGCTTTGGCCAGCATCGCCGCAATTGCTCAAGTGGAACTGAAAACGCGTCGTCGCGAGGATGAGGTGGGCACCTGTATCGTCAATGAAGGTTCGTTGGTGAAAGAGCAGAGTCTGATTCCTATGGCAGTGGGTACGACCTTTACCGTCAAGAACCTCTTTTTCAATGTTCCAGCGCGACGCAATTTCCTAAAGTCGGCACAAGCTGAGATGCGCCATATCGTGGAGGAGTTCACCCGTGTGACGCTGATGAACCCGGAAATAGGATTCACATTGACCAGCGACGGAAAGGAAATGTATCATCTCTATCCCGGCACTCTCAAGCAACGTATCATGGGCCTTTTCGGGAGCAACTATGAAGAGAAACTGCTTCCTGTCAGTCAGGAGACCGATCGTGTACGTATTAATGGCTTCATCGTGAAAGCGGAATATGCCCGCAAGACCCGTGGTGAACAGTATTTCTTCGTCAACAAGCGTTTCATTAAGCATGCCTATTTGCATCATGCCATCGAGAATGCCTACCTTGAGATGATTCCCAAGGATAGCTTCCCGGGATATTTCCTCAACATTGAGGTGGATCCTTCGGACATCGACATCAATATCCATCCTACCAAGACAGAAGTCAACTTCTTGGACGTTAAGTTGGTGTATGCCATTCTGCATGCAGCAGTCCGCAAGGCTATAGGCCAGCACAACCTCTCCCCGATGATTGACTTTGAGGAGCCTGCCGATTTGAATCTCGACTTCAGCGAGGCTTCTAAAGCTTCGCGTCCAGTTGTATTCCCCAACATTCCACTTGATCCAAGCTACAATCCCTTCCCACAGCATAGGAAGTCTTCGCCGGGCGATTGGCGTTTGCTGTATGGTGAGCGGACCGATACGCGAACGGATATGCAAACTGGTACACGGGCTGAGTTGCTGCCTGATATGATGACCGATATTAATAAAGGTGTCGAACATCATGATCATCCTGTGGGGGAAAGTCATCCGGTAAGCCAGTATCTGCAAGTCAACCAGTCGTTTATTGTGACTACAGTAAAGTCAGGCTTGTTGCTCGTTGACCAGCATTTGGCTCATACCCGCATCTTGTTTGAGAAGTTTTTGAAAGAGTTGGAAAACAAAAATGGTGCTTCGCAACAAGAACTGTTTCCTCAGGCGTTCTCAGTCAACCCTAACGATGCCTCGTTGCTGAAGGAGATGCTTCCTGAGTTGGAGAATTTGGGTTTTGTATTGGAACAGGCCAATCCGACCACCTTTATGATTAACGGAACGCCTTCCGACGCGGCGGGTTGCGATGCTGTGGAACTTTTGGAACGGATTTTGGACAACTATAAAATCAACCGCACCGACTTACAGTTGGACAGGAAGTTAAACCTTGCCAAGACTATGGCAGCACAGATTGCTGTCAAGCCTGCAACGAAACTGACAGAGATGGAAATGCAGAACCTTGTCGACCAGCTGTTTGCCTGCAATGTGGCGGAAGTTGCCCCCAACGGGAAGAAAATCTATGCCATTGTCACAATAGATGAATTATTGACCAAGTTTAATTAAGTAATAAAATCTGAAATTTGAAATACTCCTATGAACGAACAGTATAGCCCCAGCGGATTCAGAGTGTTGCCACCTATGGTGAAGCACCTGCTTATCATCAATGTGCTGATGTTTTTGGCTACCTTTACTTTTACCCGGTTCAATGTCGACCTGTCCGATTGGTTAGGCCTGCATTTCTTCAAGGCATCTGACTTCAGGATTTACCAGTTTGTCACCTATATGTTTATGCATGCCAATTTTGGGCATCTGTTTTTCAATATGTTTGCGCTGTGGATGTTTGGAAATACGCTTGAGAACCTTTGGGGCTCACAGCGTTTTCTGTTGTTCTATATGGTGTGCGGTATTGGTGCTGGATTGTGTCAGGAGTTGGTACAGTATATTCAATACACCACAACGTTAGCCAATTACGCCACGGTGAACATGGGCGGTCAAATCATCCCCATGTCGACTTATCTCAATGCGATGAACACCGTTGGCGCTTCGGGTGCAATCTATGGTTTGTTGCTGGCTTTCGGCATGATGTTTCCCGATTCTCGAATTTATTTGTATTTCCTGCTTCCCATCAAGGCCAAGTGGTTTGTCATCGGTTATGCTGTCCTTGAACTCATTAGTGGTCTTGGCGGAGGTGACAATGTGGCGCATTTCGCCCATCTTGGCGGTATGTTGTTCGGCTTGATATTGATATTGTATTGGCGGAAGAATGGCTTGAGTGGACCAAACTTTGATTTAAGTAAATGGAAGGGATGGTTCTGGAGGATGAAAGAGAAGATGAGAGACAGGAGGATGGGTTATACCCGCTACGAGGAAGTCAGGGATGAAGTGCCGCGCAACGATGGCGACTATAACCGTCAGCGTGCTGACCGGCAACGCGACATTGACGCAATATTAGATAAGGTGGCCAAGAGTGGGTACGAAAGCCTGACAAAGGAGGAAAAAGAGTTTTTGTTTAGAAACAGCAAGTGATATGGAAAGAAGAGAAAGAGGTTTTTTGGGCAGACTGTTGGTCTTTTTATTGTCAGCTTTGGCTGTTGTCGGGTTGATAGCAATGACCTTAAGTGTGTTGTGCCCTTATCTGCGTCCTGCAAGTTTTGTGTGGTTGGCTTATTTCGGTTTGGCATTTTGGGAGATTCTTGCTTTCAATGTGGTGGCTTTCGTCTTGTTGCTGTTGATGTGGTCGCGCAGGGTATGGATTGCCGTGCTGGCTTTGGTGATTTCTATTCCTGGAATCAATAAATCCTATGCTTTTGGCTCTAAGACTGAATCGAGTGACAGTTTCAAGGTAATGAGCTATAATGTACATTATTTTAGACATTTGAATACAGAGTTGAAAAAAGATGAATTTGCCAATCAGGTGGTCAATCTGGTGCGTGAGCAGTCACCCGATGTGGTGTGTCTTCAGGAATTCAGACCGTATATTTCTGGTAAGAAACATCACTATTGCATCGTAGAGTTTGCTAAAAGCATCGGCTTCCCTTACGTGTGTTACGTTAGACAGAACACTTTCGAAGGCAATGTCATCTTCTCAAAATATCCCCTCACTGATGTGTCTGAAGATTTTGGGATGACTAAGGGCTTTGGAGTGATGGCTTATGTGGATGCGGGCGAGCGCGGAGGGTTCTATTTGGCCAATGTCCATCTGGTTTCCTATAATCTCACTGATCAGGAACTTGGCGTGTTGGTAAATCCTGCTGAGCAGCACAACTTGTTGGATACCGTAGGTGTGACGGTATTTCGTAAATTGAAATATGGTGCCCAGAGGCGTAGCGAACAAATTGATAATGTTTTGCAAGAGTTGCCCTATGCGGATGGACCGGTCATCATTTGTGGCGACTTCAATGAAACCCCTGTGTCGTATGTCTACCGCAGGATGCAAAAGGCGGGTTTCTCCGACTCTTTTATTAAGGTGGGGCGCGGCATTAAACCTACCTACGCAGGTAGCTTGCCCTTGCTGCGTATCGATTATGTCTGGGGCAACGGCAAAGTGACTCCACTTAGCTTCCAGCGTATTCGCCACAAGGCTTCGGATCATTATCCTATTGTGATGGAGTTTTCCGTCGACAAGTCTGTGGCAAAACCAGCGATGAAACCTGTTGAAAGCAATACTGATAACTCTGAGCATAAAGATAAACAATCAATTAATACAGAACTGATATGACGCTAATCAAATCTATTTCCGGTATTCGCGGCACCATCGGTGGCCAGCCGGGCGACAACCTGACCCCCATCGATATGGTGAAATTCACCGCTGCATTTGTCAAATTCGTCCAACATCGTGGCGTACAGCGACCCCGCATAGTGGTGGGCCGTGACGCACGCCTCTCAGGATTTCTTGTCAACCAAGTGGTCTGCGGAACGTTGCAGGCTATGGGAGCTGATGTGCTTGACATCGGGTTGAGCACCACGCCTACGACTGAGATTGCTGTCACTGGCCTGAAAGCTGACGCAGGCATCATTCTCACTGCCAGCCATAACCCCGCCCAGTGGAACGCCCTGAAACTCCTCAACGAGAAGGGCGAGTTTATCTCCGCTGCCGAAGGAGCTTGGTTGCTTGATGTCGCTGCCAAGGATGATTTCGACTTTGTCCCGATTGAGCAAATCGGCTCTTACCAGCAAATCGACGGCTGGATGGACAGGCACGTTGAGATGGTCTGTCAGCTGCCTCTGGTCAACAAGGATGTGATTGCAAAAGCCAACTTCAAGGTGGCAGTGGATGCAGTCAACTCGACAGGCGGCATCGCCATTCCCAAGATGTTGCGTGCTCTTGGTGTAAAGGATGTTTTGGAACTCAACTGCGAGCCTACGGGCAAGTTTGCCCACACTCCTGAACCGTTGGCCCAGAACCTCACCGATATCTGCCGTTACGTCAAAGAGCAGGGCTGCGACTTTGGCGTAGTGGTCGACCCCGATGTGGACCGTCTGGTCTTTGTCAAGGAAGACGGCGAGCTGTTTGGAGAGGAATACACACTGGTCTCGGTGGCTGACTTTATCTTGAAGCACACTCCTGGCCCGACTGTCAGCAACCTCTCGTCGACACGAGCCTTGCGCGACGTGACCCGCAAGCACGGACAGCAGTACTATGCTGCCGCGGTGGGCGAGGTGAACGTGGTGGAGAAGATGAAGGAAGTAGGTGCCGTCATTGGTGGTGAAGGCAACGGCGGTGTCATCTATCCCGAACTGCACTATGGACGTGATGCCCTCGTGGGTACTGCTTTGTTCCTGACCCAGTTGGCCGAGAAGAAAATCAAGTGTTCTGAACTGAAGAAGGAATATCCTGCATACTTCATGTCGAAGAACAAGATTCAATTGACACCCACTACTGATGTTGATGGCATTCTGGCCAAGTTTGCCGAGAAGTTCAAAAACGAGCAGGTGACCACCATCGACGGCGTGAAGATTGACTTCGAGGAAGGTTGGGTGCATCTACGCAAGTCGAACACCGAACCCATCATCCGCATCTATAGCGAAGGCAAGACTGAGGCTGAGGCCGAGCGCTTTGCAGACATGATTCTGGCCGAGGCGAAGAAGATGGTATGATAGAATCGAATTTTGAATAACTAATTGATAAACAATAATCTAAATATAAACAACAATCTAAAACTAAACAACAATGAAAAATCTTAAATCATTGATGGTTCTGGCGCTTATGCTTTTCGTAGGTGGAAAGATGATGGGTCAGGGTACCTTTTTCATCGGTGGAACGTTCCCGATGCAAGAATTTGGTAATTATGACAACTCTGAATTTGCTTTATCAACCAGTGGAGACAACGCTGGTGCGGGCATAGGTTTCAATGCAGGCATCAAATGGTATTTCAATGTCGGCGTCAAAGGGTTGAACGTATTGCTCTCGGTGGATGGAATCTATAATGGTATGAACACTGGGACCAGGGAATTCTACAAAGAAAGAAAGGAAGTTTTGGATCGTATTGGCAGCAATGTCGAAATGACCACCCCTAAGTACATCAACGTTCCCGCCATGCTGGGTCTGAACTACACGTATCACTTCAATCCTAATTTCGGTATCTTTGCTGAGGCTGGTGCTGGCGGCAATGCCCGTTTCATCACAAATTACACGGAGGGGTATACCCTTTTAAACCAGAAGCACAATGCAAAAGTGAAGTACGAAACTGCTTTCAGTTTTGCTTGGCAGGCTGGCATTGGTATTGAGGTGGCTCAAAGCCTTGTGATTGGTTGCAGCTACTACGATTTGGGAAAAGCGGATGTGATAGCCAACAAGACTGGCGAAGTTCTCACAACTCCTATGCCGGCTGATGGCGCCAGCATTCATCCTTCAATGTTTTTGGTTCGTATCGGATTCTGCTTCTAAGATTCCATCCATTATAGTAACGAAGAGCGAAACGTTTCAAATCAATGACTTATGGGACAAAACAATAAGAAAAGACGTCGCAACTATAGGTATCATGCGATCACATTCAAGCTCTCTGACGGGCAATACCACTCGTTGCGAAATTATTGCAAAGCCCGTAAGACCACTCCAATTAAGTTGATTAAGAGAAATATAGAGCGTTTTATTACCAATTACGAATACGAGATTCCAAAGGATATGTTTCTCACCGAGAACCAATTGGATTTGTTTGAGTTGGATTGAAACGTTTCGCTTCGCTGGGAAGCGACAGATTTGTACAGCATCTCACTTTTGTGAGAATGGGATGCGGTTCTGAATTGATCTTCCCAGTGTTATTTCGTCGACAAACTCCAAGGCATCGCCCACGGCGATGCCTTTTGATATTACCGAAATCTTTCCCTCAAAGTCTTTCAACTGTCTGAAGATATAGAAATTGGTGGTGTCACCCTCGATGGTGGCAGGCAGGGCCAGAATGATTTCCTTGATGTCTTCTTTCTTGGTGCGTTGCACCAGTTCAGCAATCTTTAGGTCGTTGGGACCTACGCCGTCAATGGGGCTGATAACGCCGCCCAAGACGTGATACAGACCATTGAATGAGGCGGTGCGCTCGATGGCCAGCACATCTCTCATGTCGGCTACCACACAGAGAATGTTTTCGTCGCGGTGGGGATTGCCACAGATGGAACATACCTTGCTGTCGCTGATGTTGTAGCACCGCTCACACAGCATGATGTTGCGCTTCATCTTCAAGAGGGCATCGGCCAACTGTTCGGTGGCCATACCGTCTTCACTCAGAAGGTGCAAAGCAAGCCGTAGCGCGGTCTTCTTCCCAATGCCGGGCAGCTTGGCCAGCGCGTCCACTGCGTTCTCAAGTAATATGGATGAATATTCTGCCATACAATATCGGCTGCAAAATTACGTTTTTTTCTAAATTTGCAGCCAAAATCATTTCATCATGAAAAGAAGCGTTTTCCTTTTTCTCGCCCTAATGATGTCGCTCACAGTTATGTGCCAGAATGTCAACCGTACTGATGCCAAAGGCAGGCGACAGGGTGTCTGGACGGATTTTTACCCCAACGGGCAGAAACGTTATGAAGGCCAGTTTAAGAACGACAAATGCAAAGGCACATTCAAGTATTACGACCAGCAAGGCAACCTGCAGGCCACTAACGAGTTTGACAAGTCGGGGACGAAGTGCCTGAACAAGACCTATGCGCCCAACGGACGCCTGATGGCAACTGGCTATTACGTCAACCAGAAGAAAGAAGGCGAGTGGAAGTATTTCGACAAAGACTCAGGACAATTACTGCTTTCGGAGGAGAACAAGGAAGGCAAGGTGAATGGCTGGTCGAAACTTTATAACCCGAGTACCGGAAAACTGGCTGAGGAAACTCAATACGTTAACGGCAAGCCCGAAGGGCAATGCCGCAAGTACTCCGATACTGGCGTATTGCAGATGGACTGCCGCTATCATGAAGGACAGCTCGACGGTCCCTGCCGCACCTATTATCCTAACACCGCTTTGAAAGAAGAGGGGCAATACACCGAAGGCCGCAAGTCAGGGGAGTGGAAGACCTATAACGAGGATGGCGACCTGCTGACCACTGAGGTGTTCGAGTAGGCTTATGGGCATCTCCGCAGGTAGTCCTCCAAGTTGGGGCGACCGTATTGGTCGGCTAACTTGAAGTATTCGCAGGCTTTGTCGTCGTCGCGCAGCATGGTATAGACCCTTGCGATGTTGAAATAGGCATCGGCATAGTCGGGCTTCAGCTCGATGGCTTTCTCGAAGTCGGCAATCGATTCCTGGTATTTCTTTCCGTTCACCTTGGCGCAGCCTCTTAAGTAGTACGCCTCATAGTTGCTTTTGTCGTATTTGATGGCTTGGTTCAGGGCTTCTTCAGCTTCTTCAAACTTGCCGTAGTTCATCATCAGTTTGTTGCCTTCGTCCATATAGATGCGCGATTTGGCGGGATCCTGGCAGGCGGTTAGTCCGGCAAAGAGGAGTATGGTCAGTAGGTAGGTCAGTTTTTTCATGGTCTCAAGTTGCTTATTGTGTTATGCTTCGGTTTGTTTGACAATTTTGGTGACGGTGTCTATGATTTCATTGAGTTTGGCCTCGTTTTTGGCTTCGCAAAGGAAGCGGAGGTAAGGCTCGGTGTTCGAAGGACGGATGTTGAGCCACCAGTCGGGATAGTCCAAGCGGTAGCCGTCGAAGTCGAGGAAACGTTCTGGCTTTCCGGCTTGCATGAAGTGGTCGCGGACGGCATCCATAGCCTCCTGTTTACGCTCAATCTTGAAGTTGATTTCGCCCGAGTTGCTGTAAGGCGTGATGTCGTCTATGATTTGGCTCATCATCAAGCCTGCTTTCTTGCGTTCGGCCAAGAGACGCAGCACGATGGAGGCGGCCAGGAGGGCTGAGTCGGAGTAGTAGAAGTCGCGGAAGTAATAGTGTCCGGCCAACTCGCCACCGTAACAGCCGTCCAACTCGCGGAGCTTCAGCGCGGCGTAGGCCCGTCCTACGCGCCAGGTTTCCACCTTGGCTTGATAGCGGTTGAGGTATTCTTGAATGGCACGTGAGCTGCGGATGTCCTGCAGGACGATGCCTTTTTGGTGTTGCTCGCCAATGAAGTAGTCACCCAAGAAGGCGATGATGAGGTCGGGACTGATGAAGCGCCCCTGGTCGTCGATGAAGGTGATGCGGTCGGCGTCGCCATCGAAGAGCAAACCGATGTCACACTTCTCTTTCTTCACCAAAGCCTTGATTTGTTCTTGGTTTTCGGCCTCCAAAGGGTTGGGCTCGTGGTTGGGGAAACTGCCGTCTAACGTATCGTTGATGTAATGGGCTTTCCCGATGAGTTCATGGGCAAAGAGCGAGGCCATCCCGTTGCTGCAGTCCACCGCGATGTTGAGGTTGCTCAGGTCGCCGACAAACTGTTTCTGGAAAGCGAGATAGCTGGCGTGTATGTTCTTTTCTCTGATTTGTCCTTTTTGGGAACGAGGGATGGCTTCAATGTCGCTCGTCACCAAGGCTTCCAGACGGTTTAGTCCGGTGTCGTAGCCTACGGGGATGGCGTTGGCGGTTGATATTTTCAGCCCGTTGTGGTGCTTGGGGTTATGCGACGCGGTGATTTGCACCGAGGCTTGATAGCCGTAGCGGGCTGTGGCCCAATACACCAACGGGGTGGTGGCCAGCCCGATGTCGTCCACGTTGCGTCCCCTATCGGTGAGGCCGCTCGTGAGGGCATCAAAGAAAATTTCCGATGAGAGGCGCACGTCGCGTCCCACCAAATAAGTGTCGGCATCAAGGATGTCGGGCAGGAAGTAGCCGATGCGGTAGGCGATGTCGGTGTTGAGGTCGCTGCCCCATTCGCCTCGGATGTCGTATGCTTTGAAGGCTTTGAGTTTCATTTCTTTATTCCTCGTTGATTAAGTGCTTGTTGGTATCGCATGGCGTTGCGGTTGTGCTCGGTAAGGGTCTTGGCAAAGTTGTGGTAGCCCGAGAAGTCTTCCTTGGCGCAGAAGTAGAAGTAATGATGCTCTTCGGCGTTGAGGACGGAGTTGAGGGCGGCGATGGAGGGAATGCAGATGGGACCGGGCGGCAGTCCGGGATATTTATAGGTGTTATAAGGTGATTCAATCTGCTTGTGGTATTCCAGCACGCGGCGGATGCTGTAGTCGTTCCAGGCGAAGACCAGAGTAGGGTCGGCTTGCAGCAGCCAGTTGTTTTTCAACCGGTTGAGGTAGACACCAGCCACACGGGGCATCTCGTCGCTCATGTTGGTCTCCTTGTTGACGATAGAGGCCAGGATGCTGACCTGGATAGGGGAGAGCCCTTTGCTTGCGGCTTTTTGGCGACGTTCCTCGTTCCAGAACTTGTTGTATTCCTGCATCATGCGGTAAACGTAGCCTTCAGCATCGGTGTTCCAGTAGAACTCGTAGGTGTTGGGAAGGAAGAGAGCAGGGATGGTGCGGCTGTTGAAGCCCAACTGACCGATATATTCCTCGTTGTGAAGCAAAATGGCGATGCTGGCTGAGTCGGCCTCAATCTGTTTGCCGATGCGGCCTGCCAGCTGGTCGACGTCGCGCAGGTTGTTGAAGGTCACGTTGACGGGGCTTTGCAGTCCGCCGCGCAGCATGTTGACCAAGCGGTTGTTGCTGATGCCGTTGCCGATGAGGTAGCGTCCCGGACGGATGTTGCCGGGGTAGTCCTTATGCTTGGCCACCCAGTCGAAGCTCTTGGGATTGATGAGGATATTGGCTTCATCCAGAATGGCTTGCACCTCGCCGTAGGTGCTTCCCGTAGGGATATAGATGACGGCTTCCTTGTGGTCGGGTGTGGACACATTGGGCGACATCACGGTGCGGTACATCCAGTAGCCGAAGGCCAACCCGAACACCATGAGAATCCCGATGACGAGCCATACCGTCAACATGACACGCTTTCCTTTGGCCTTGCGGGCTTTGGTTTTCTTTTCCTTGGGTAGTTTGGTTTCAATCTTGACCATAGGTGCTGGTGTTTTCAAGGGTGCAAAGGTACGAATTTTGTTTTGATGGCTTTATGGAAAATACAGTATTTAAAACTCTGACGGGCCAGGAATGTATAACTTGTCTTTGTCGCAACGGATACCATAATATACATCCCTCATGCGGCCTTGCTGTGGTTCTAAAATGCCTTTCTCAACAAGGTCTTTGATATCGCGTGCAGCGGTATCGACTGAAACTTTACAGTGCTTGGCCCAGTTTTTCACGGTCAGCTTGCCATCATAGCCATCCAAATATAGGTTCAGCGCCATGTTTTGTCGCTCGGATAATGCCACAAGAGTGTGATTTTGCCAGAAGGTGGCTTTCTGCAAGATTCGAGAGAGCACTTCGTCTGAGGCATCGATGGCGTGCTTCATGCAATCCAGATACCAAACCATCCATTCCGTGATGTCTACCTTTGATTGGCGACTGACACGCTCCAGCACATCATAATAGGACTTCTTGTCTTTGTTGATTTGTCGCGACATACTGAAAAAGCGCAGGGGTGAATTGTCGGCTTGCGAGAGTGCCATATCGGCAATAGCGCGTCCGATACGTCCGTTGCCATCGTCAAACGGGTGGATGCAGACAAACCAAAAGTGTGCGATTGCTGATTTCAGATATGAGGGAGAAGCAATATCGGAGTTGAACCAGTCCAGAAAAGCGTCCATTTCTTTTTGGACGTTGTTTGCGGCAATGGCTTCGTAATGCACCTTTTCGCAACCATAATTTCCTGAAATCACTTTCATTTCGCCTGTCCTGTATTGTGCAACGTCGATTCTTGACAGACCGCTCATTCCTGTAGGGAATAAACAATTGTGCCAGCCGAAAAGTCGTTCATGAGTGAGTGGTTCGTTGTAATGACTTACAGCGTCGAGCATCATCTCCACAACGCCTTCCACATAGTGGCTGGAAGGTAAGTCAACGTTTGAGGGGATTCCCAGCTTTCTGGCTATTGAGGAACGAACTTGTTTTTCATTCAGCGAAATGCCTTCGATTTCAGACGAGTTGATGATGTCGTTGGAGAGCATTTCGGCATTGGCTGTCAAGCGAGTGTCGAAACCAAGGGCATCAAGTCTGCCCAACAAGAACCCGGAGGCTTTGTTGACCTTAGCCAACATGTCTGCTACTGGCTCTTTGTCCCATGTGAAATGGGGCCATTGCTCGCTTTGGTGGATATAAATAGCCATATCTGAAACGTTTTTCGGCTGCAAAGGTACATATTATTACCCGTTGGCGGAATTAAAAAAAGTGTCAAAAGATGATGAAATAAATGGATAAA
>CAMYYB010000062.1 GCA_947303335.1 uncultured Bacteroidales bacterium
CCACCTGCGCCAGACGGCCTGCCACGAGGGCGAGTTCGTCGTTGGCCACGCCTTGCGCCTCAAGGGTCACAGTGGCCTTGGTGATGGCGCTCAGCTTGGTATAGATGCGTTGAAAGGCTTTCTCACTCATGTTTCAGTTCCTCCTTTAACTGTCCAAGATATTTTTCAAATTGTTCCGACTTGTATTCCGAGTAGTTCATCTGGCGGCAGATGTTGATCAAGCCCTTGAAGTAGGTCGTGCACTCCTCGAAGTTGTCGAACTTGAAGCTGCGGTCGCAGATTTCAAGCACAAGGTCGAGCATGAACTTCTGACGTTCGAGCGGCGTGGAGCCGTCGATGTCGTCGAAAGCGTCTTGCTGCAGAATAACGAAGTCGACAAGTTCCGACTTCCAATATTGCTCGTGGTACGACATCGGCACGCCGTCGTCGCCCAAGATGTTGATTTGCTCGTAGGCGTCCTTACCTTTTCTAATAATGTATTTCGTCTTCGTCACCTTGTCGACCCAACCCTTTTCAATCTTCTCGTCAAGATACTCGATGATTTCGGGGTATTCGAGGTATTTCGAATAGGAGTCGACGGGGTCGACGGCGGGATAACGCTTCTTGTCGGCGCGGTTCTGCGAGAGGCCGTAGAAGCAACGTGCGGCTTTCTTGGTACTCTCGGTGACGGGCTCTTTCAGGTTACCGCCAGCGGGCGACACCGTTCCGATGAAGGTGATGGAGCCCGACTGACCGTTGTTGAGCTTCACGTAACCCGCACGGGCGTAGAAGTTGGAGATGATGGCCGAGAGGTCGACGGGGAAGCCGTCCTGACCGGGCAGCTCCTCCAAACGGTTACTCATCTCACGCAAGGCCTGTGCCCAACGCGAGGTGGAGTCGGCCAGCAGCAACACCTTCATGCCCATGGCGCGGTAGTATTCGCCGAGGGTCATGGCCGTGTAGACGGAAGCCTCACGAGCCGCGACCGGCATGTTGGACGTGTTGCAGATGATGATGGTACGCTCCATCAGCGAGCGACCTGTGTGCTTGTCCTTCAGTTCGGGGAACTCGGTGAAGATTTCCACCACCTCGTTGGCACGCTCACCGCAGGCCGCCATGATGATGATGTCGGCATCGGCTTGCTCGGCGAGGGCGTGTTGCAGCACGGTCTTGCCGCAGCCGAAAGGTCCGGGAATGAAGCCCGTGCCACCTTCAGCAATGGGATTCAGCGTGTCGATGGTGCGCACGCCAGTTTCCATCACCTTGAAGGGACGAGGTTTCTCCAAATAACCACCCACAGCCACTTTCACAGGCCATTTCTGGGTCATCGTCACCTTCACTTCTTCGCCATCGGCATTGGTCAGCGTGGCAATGGTGTCGGTAATCTTGTATTGTCCGGCGGCAGCAACACTCTTCACGGTGAAGGTTCCCTTAAAGTTGAACGGCACCATGATTTTGTGGGACAGCCAGCCTTCCTTGACTTCACCCAACCAGTCTGCGGCAACGACTTGTTGCCCCACTTTGGCAATAGGCGTGAAGTCCCAAAGTTTTTCTTCGTCGAGGGCCTTGGTGTATTCTCCTCTTTTAAGGAATACCCCTTCCATGGTGGCGAGGTTGTTCTGCAGGCCGTCGAAGTTGCTCGAAAGCAGACCAGGTCCCAAGGTCACCTCAAGCATATAGCCTTGGAATTCCACCGGGTCGCCAATCTGAAGTCCGCGGGTGCTTTCAAACACCTGCACGGAGGCTTTGTTCCCGTTCACCTTGATGACCTCCGCCATCAGCTTGACACCTTGCAAGTCGATGAAGCAGATTTCATTCTGTGCTACAGGCCCGTTCACCTCGACGGTGACCAAGTTGGAAATGATTCCTGTAACTTTTCCTGTTGTTTTCATTTATTTCAAGTTTTCTAATTCCTAATTTAAGATTTGTTTCCTCCGCTCAGGTCCAAGTTAGCAGAGGTACCTCGTATCTCCTGAACGAGTTTTTTGAACATTTCTTGTCCTTTGGCAGGATCGAGTTCAGCCCAACGCTGTACAGTCTTGGCTTTCACCATAAAGGCCAAAATGGCGTTCATGTTGAAATAGTCCATGCGGGCGATATCGGAGGCTTTTTCCCATTTCAGTTCATCCATCTTCTGCTCACGTTGTACGAAGTCGGAATCGTTGAGGATGTCCTGAATCTGCTTGGCTTCCTCAAAGTCGGCCTCAGGCAATTCCACGAGGTAGTCTTCACCTTGTTTGCCGAGGCGTTTGGCCAGATACTGAACTTTCAGATTGCGCAGACGTCCGTCGAAGTCGAAGTACTCACGGATGAATCGGTTCTTGCATTCAGCAGCTTTTGTGTAGAAATCGGCACCGAGGCTCTCTTCATTAAAGCCCTCCTCCAAGAGTTCTACCCATTGTTTGTCCTTTTCCGAGAGCAGTTCCATGATGCTTTCTTTGACGGCAGCATAATCAAACCCCGTGTTCTCGAAGCCCGAGGTCAGTTCGGGCAAGCCAGCGACGATATAAACATAGTTGTCCATCAGCCGAAGAGAATTTTCTTGGTAGCGGGACGCAAGTAATTGGCAATGAGTTGGGTGAACTCTTCGTCGGTGAACTGAAGCATGTAGCCGCCGTCCTTGGGCGACACCTTGAAGCCGCCGTTCATCTTCTTGGAGTAGTCCACTTTCACCACGCCCTTAAACTGGTTGGCGATTTCGTTTTTCACAAAAGGTTCCAACTCGGCTTTCAAGCTTTCAGGCATGATAAGATTCAAGTCTACGGGCGAAGCATTCTGTGGGTTGAAAGCCTTTACTACACTTGTAATCAACTCTTTCACAAAGGCCGCATTGCCCATGTTTGCTTTCACGCCTTGTCCGGCAGTTTTGGTCACCACCATTTTCTCGATTTCTTGTTTCGTTACGGCGATGCTTTGTGTGGCAGCCATCTTCACGTCGGCAGTCACCTTGGTCTTCAACTCCTCAGCCTCCTTATTGGCTTGGGCGATGATGCGTTCCGCTTCGGCTTTGGCTTGAGCGATGATGCCATCTGCCTCAGCATGAGCTTTTTGCAGCAGTTCCTCGCCGTCTTGTTTTCCTTTCGACAGACCTTCGTTGTAGAGCCTGTCAGTCAATTCTTGCAGTTTATCTTGCATATATCTTTTGTTTTGTTGATTATTATCTAATAAGTGTGCAAAATTACAGTTTTTTCATATATGTACGAGCCCTTTTGACAAGATTATGCTCGAAATAATGCCATAGGTTCTGCACGTTTGTGTTGTCCTCCAACTCGCGAGTCGACTCAATGTATTTGATGCCATTTTTGGTGATACCTTGGGCAAATTTGTCGAAAATCATGGCGTTGACACCTTTGCTTTGATAGTTGGGATGGATGGCGATAAGCAACAAGTCGAGCGTGTCGTTGTGCTTTAATGCCTTCATTATATGATACCATCCGAAGGGGAACAAACTACCCTTGGCTTTCTGCATGGCTTTAGCTAAAGAAGGCAAACCCACACCAAAGGCCACCACCTGATTATTGGCATCAAGGATGATGGAAAGATAGTCGACGTTAATGTTACTCAGAAACTGTTTCTTCAAATCATCACATTGCCCATCGGAAAGTTGAGAGAAACCATGCAATGGGGAATAGGCAGTATTCATGCAACTGAATACGCCGTCAATATAAGGTTCAAAGTCCCTGTGCCGTTTGATCTGAGCCTGATGCAAGCCGTTTTTAACCGATACCAACTGGGCCATACGGGCATATCTGTCGGGGATAACATCAGGTACTTTGATGATGTACTCCACATAATCAGTGTCCTTTGCATAACCGAGCGCTGCGAGATGAGTTTCGTAATAGGGAGCGTTGTATTTGCCATAGGCGGTGGGCAATCGGTCAAAGCCTTCAACGAGGACACCCATAGGGTCAAACTCAAGAAAACCCATTGGGCCGTTAACGACGTCCATTCCTTTTTTCCGAGCATAGTTTTCAACGGTATCAATCAATGCTTTTGAAACTTCTTTTTCGTCAATGAAGTCAATCCATCCAAAACGGCATGTCCGCTCTCCAGTCTTCTCGTTGTATTCGCGATTAATGATGCCTGCTACACGACCCACCACATCACCTTTATCATTATAGGCAAGCCAGAATTTAGCCTCACACACCTCGAAAGCGTGGTTTTTCTTTGGAGAGAGACTGTCGAGATCCATCGACTCAATCTTTGGAACATAGTATGCGTTGCTTTTGTAGAGCTGGTTAGGAAAATGCACAAAGGCTTTCAATTCCGGTTTGGTCGTGGCTTCTTTGATTAAAACAGGCATAGGCAGTTCAAAATAATCGGGTGCAAAATTAAGCTACCAAAAGCATTTTTGCAAATATTTTTCGTCTCAACGCAACTTTTTCAAAAAAAACAGAGCATCAATTACATTTTTTGATAAATTTGCGGCTTGTTAGTTGAAAAAGAATAAATCAAACATACTATCATGTCAGAAATCAAAGGACATATCACACAGATTATCGGCCCAGTGGTAGATGTCTATTTTAAAGGAGGTGAAGCCAACCTGCCGAAGATTCATGATGCCCTTGAGGTGTTACGTCCCAACGGTCGTCGCCTCGTGTTGGAATGCCAACAGCATATTGGTGAGGATTCGGTGCGTACTATTGCTATGGACTCGACCGATGGGCTCATGCGAGGCATGGAAGTTATTCCTGCCGGCAAACCCATCTCCATCCCTATCGGTGGTCAAATTAAAGGTCGCCTACTCAATGTGACTGGTGATGCCATTGACGGTATTGGCAACCTCGACCGTTCGATGGAATATCCCATCCACCGTGAGCCGCCTAAGTATGAGGACCTGGCTACCTCTAAAGAAGTTTTATTCACAGGCATTAAGGTCATTGACCTGCTGGAGCCCTACCTGAAAGGTGGTAAGATTGGCCTTTTTGGCGGCGCTGGTGTGGGAAAGACGGTGCTTATTATGGAACTTATCAACAATATCGCAAAAGGCTATAACGGCTATTCGGTATTTACCGGCGTAGGTGAACGTACCCGTGAGGGTAACGACCTGCTCCGCGAAATGATTGAGTCTGGTATTATCAAATATGGAGACGAGTTCCTGAAAGCTATGGAAGAAGGTGACTGGGACCTCTCGAAAATTGACAAGGAAAAGCTCGCCACATCACAGGCTACTTTGGTCTTTGGCCAGATGAATGAACCGCCAGGAGCACGTGTTTCGGTGGCTTTGTCGGGCTTGACGGTGGCCGAGTCGTTCCGTGATAATCAAGGTGATGGCGTGAGCGACATCCTGCTCTTTATCGACAACATCTTCCGTTTCACTCAGGCTGGTTCCGAGGTTTCGGCTCTGTTAGGCCGTATGCCTTCGGCAGTGGGTTATCAGCCCACTCTTGCCACAGAAATGGGTCAGATGCAGGAACGTATCACTTCCACCAAGAACGGTTCCATTACTTCGGTGCAGGCTATCTATGTGCCTGCTGACGACTTGACTGACCCTGCACCTGCTACCACGTTCTCACACTTGGATGCTACCACTGTGTTGAGCCGTAAGATTGCTGAGTTGGGTATCTACCCTGCTGTCGACCCGCTGGATTCCACATCCCGCATTCTCGACCCCAACATCATCGGCGAGCTTCACTACAACACAGCCCAGCGCGTCATACAGCTGCTACAGCGCAACAAGGAACTGCAAGACATTATCGCCATCCTTGGTATGGAGGAGCTTTCGGAAGAAGACAAGATCGTTGTCCACCGCGCCCGTCGTGTGCAGCGTTTCTTGTCACAACCCTTCCATGTTGCCGAGCAGTTTACAGGCATGAAGGGCGTGATGGTACCGATAGAAGAGACCATTCGCGGCTTCAATATGATTATGGACGGCGAAGTCGACCAATATCCTGAGGCTGCCTTCAACTTGGTGGGTACCATCGATGATGCCATCGCCAAGGGCGAAGAATTACTGAAGAACGCCAATGCGAATTAATATAAGGTGAGATGAAAGTAGAAATCATATCACCAAATGCCACGTTGTTTAAGGGCGAAGCCACCTCGGTCACCGTACCGAGTAAGATGGGACCTTTTACCCTGCTGGAGCATCATGCTGCCATCGTTGCCATTCTTGAAAAAGGCAAGATCAGACTCACTGAAAATAGTGGGGACCAAAAGGAGTTTACCATCAAAGGAGGCTTCACTGAAAACCACAACAACCAACTGACCATCTGCGTAGAGCTATGAACAAAGCGCTGACAAAATATCTTGCAGTCTTCCTGTTGCTCTGCCTCGTCCTCGACGGCATCCTGCTCTGCTTTTTTGCCGAAAAGCCTTGGTGGAATAACTGGATGATAACGGGTCCCAACCTCTTCATGGTGTTGGGTGCTTTCTATTGCCATTTGATGAAGAAGAATGTGGACACCCACCCCAACAAGCTCACCTGGCTTTTGGTCTACAAAGGCATCAAATTTTTGCTTACGGTGGCTGTCCTTGTGCTGTATATCGTCTTCGTCAAAGAAAGCAGCAAGGCTTTTGTCATCATTACAGCTTCGGCCTACCTCATTGCGCTGGTGGCGGAGACTTTCGTCTACAACCATTATATCAAGAACTTGAACAAAGAAAACAAAGCATGAGAAATGTTTTGAAATATTTCATCTTTTCGCTTCTCCTGTCTTGGATGGCTTTCGCGCCGATACAAAGTTGCGCTCAAGACACTGAAGAGCCCAAGGAGGAGAAGTTTGATGCCAAGTCATTCATCTTCGGGCACACAGGCGACTCTTATTGTTACCACATCACAGAGATGAAGGGAGAGCCAATTTGCGTTTGGCTTCCGGTCATCGTGAAGTGCAAGGATGGAGGAAGTTGGCATTGCTTCTCTTCGAAGCATGTCTGTGAACTGAAGGAAGGTGAGACATTTGAGCACAAAGGTGCCCACTTCTACGTCTCCCCTATCAGCGCCGACAAATACCCAGGCAAATTGGTGGAGGTGAAAGCCGACGGCGGCCTTTCAAGGCCTTTCGACATCTCATTCACCAAGAATGCCTTTGGCATCTTCCTGGTATGCATCTTCCTCTTGGCCTTTTTCCTTCCTGCCGCCAGAAAGTATAAGAAAGACCCGATGGCAAAGCCCACGAAGTATCAAGGTCTTGTGGAATGGCTCACCTATACCGTGCTTGACGGTATCATCAAACCCAATGTGCCCGAAAAGAAAGTGAAGAAGTTTGCACCTTATTTATTAACGGTGTTCTTCTTCATCTTCTTTGCCAACCTGTTCGGCCTCATCCCCTTCTTCCCTTTCGGTGCTAATGTGACGGGTAACCTCAGTATCACCGTAGTGCTTGCCTTGTTGACCTATTTCTTCGTCAATGTGTTTGGCAACAAGCATTATTGGAAGGACATCTTTTGGCCCGACGTGCCTATTTTCTTGAAGGCATTCCCGCTGATGCCCATTATCGAACTCATCTCCACCATCACCAAGCCCTTCGCCTTGATGGTCCGTCTTTTCGCCAACATTCTCGCTGGACATATCGTCATTATGGTGTTAATGGCTCTCATCTTCATTATAGGAGGAATGTATGGTGCCGGCATGGGCGGCGTGATGAGTATTGTTTCTATCTTCATGACCATCTTCATGACGGCATTGGAGCTGTTGGTAGCCTATATCCAGGCTTATGTTTTCACCATCTTGTCATCCCTTTTCATCGGAATGGCACAACACGAACCTGAACACGAATAAACACTTAACAATAAACACTTAAACTTTAAACATCATGTTATTATCAACCATTCTTGAAGCAGTATCGTATGTGCCGGGTTTGGCCGCTATTGCAGCTGCTGTTGCAGTGATTGGTGCCGCCATCGGCATCGGTAGAATCGGTCAGTCGGCTATGGAAGCTATGGCCCGTCAGCCCGAAGCTGCAGGTCGTATCCAGTCAGGTATGATCATCGCTGGCGCTCTCGTCGAAGGTGCAACCCTGTTCGCCATCGTCGTTTGCGTGTTGGCCGTCCTCGGCTAAAATTTTTCTGCTGTGGGCTTGGCTTCGTCAAGCCCGCAGCATTAACCCTCTAAAACACAATAAAATGGATTTATTTCTTCCCGAAAGTGGATTAGTGATATGGATGCTCATTGCCTTCCTCATTGTGTTTGCCATTTTGGCTAAGGTGGGCTGGCCGATGATTATGGGTGCCGTCGAGCAACGCAATACCCACATCTCCGACTCTTTGATGGCTGCCGATAAAGCCAACAAAGCCCTTGCTGGCATTGAGCAGAAACGCCAAGAGACGATGGCGGCGGCACAGGCTGAGCAAATCAAAATCATGAAAGAGAGCCAGGAACTGAAGACCCAGCTCATTGAAGAGGCAAAGGCACAAGCACGTCAAGAGGCTGAGAAAATAGTGGCTGACGCTCGTTTCAAAATAGAAAAAGAGCAGGCTGAGGCATTGGCCCAAATCAAGAACGAGGTCATCGCCCTCTCTGTCGACATTGCCGAGAAACTGCTCCAACGTGAGTTGAGCGACAAACAGGCGCAAAGCGACTATATCGAACAATTGCTCAAAAACAACCAAACCCGTATTGAAGCCTAAGTTATGGACAACGGAAGAATATCGGTGAGATATGCAAGGGCCTTGTTCCAACTGGCCCAAGAGCAAAACTGCGAAGAAGCCGTCTACGATGGACTGGCACGCTTTGCCCATAACTACCTCTTGGCCATCGCTCAGTTCAACGAGGTGTTGGCCAATCCCATAGTGGGTCAAGAAGAGAAGGTGAAGTTAGTGGAAATGGCTGTCGGTGAACCTATGCATGAATGCTTGAAACAGTTCATCGCGTTTGTGGCCGAACAGAAACGTGAGGATAAGATATTCCTCATCGCCATGAAGTACATGGAGATGTACCGTGCCAAACACAACATACTGAGCACAAATGTCACCACTGCGACAAAGTTGCCAGAATCCACCTATGACGATATCAAGGCTTTTGTCAAGAAGACCTTCAATGCGGATGCCGAAATGGATGTCCACATTGACCCCAGCCTCATCGGTGGTTTTATCCTAGATATTGAAAACATGCGTATGGACGCCAGTGTGGCGGGACAATTGAATGCGCTGAAGAACAAATTGAAATAAACAAAAATTACATATATGGCAAACATCAAACCAAGTGAAATATCGAGCATCCTGCAAATGCAGCTCCAAAACATGAGCAACAAGGTTCAGTTTGAGGAGATTGGCAAGGTGCTGCAAGTGAGCGACGGTGTAGCCCACGTCTATGGCCTTGATAAAGTTCAGTCAAACGAGTTGGTCGAATTCGAGAACGGTACTATGGGCGTGGTGCTCAATCTTGAGGAAGACAACGTCGGCGTGGTGCTGCTCGGCCCTACTGAGGGCATTAAGGAAGGGGAAACCGTCAAGCGTACCCAACGCATTGCTTCTGTCCTTGCGGGCGAAGGTATGTTGGGTCGCGTCGTGAATGGATTGGGTAATCCTATTGATGGCAAGGGACCTATCCAAGGTAAGACCTACGAGATGCCACTGGAACGTAAGGCTCCGGGCGTTATTTTCCGCCAACCCGTGAATCAACCCCTTCAAACGGGTCTCAAAGCTATCGATGCCATGATTCCCATTGGGCGCGGACAACGTGAGCTGATTATCGGTGACCGCCAAACGGGTAAGACCGCCATTGCTATCGACACCATCATCAACCAGAAAGAGAATTTCAAAAATGGTGACCCGATATACTGCATCTACGTCGCTGTCGGACAGAAAGGCTCCACAGTGGCCAATCTTGTGAAGACTTTGGAACAGAATGGGGCTATGGACTACACTATTGTGGTCAGTGCTACTGCCTCTGATCCTGCTGCTATGCAGTTCTATGCTCCCTACGCGGGTGTGGCTATTGCCGAATATTTCCGTGACACTGGTCGTCACGCCCTTATTATCTATGACGACCTCTCAAAGCAAGCTGTGGCTTACCGTGAAGTCTCCCTGATTTTACGTCGTCCCCCGGGACGTGAAGCTTATCCTGGCGATATCTTCTATCTGCATAGCCGTCTGCTTGAACGTGCTGCCAAAATCATCAAAAACGATGATGTGGCACGCCAGATGAACGACTTGCCTGATAGTATCAAAGGTATTGTGAAAGGTGGTGGCAGCATCACGGCATTACCTATCATCGAGACCCAGGCTGGCGACGTTTCAGCCTACATCCCCACCAACGTCATTTCTATCACTGACGGACAGATTTTCTTGGAAACCAGTCTGTTCAACGCTGGTATCCGTCCGGCCATTAACGTGGGTATTTCCGTATCGCGTGTCGGTGGTAACGCTCAAATCAAATCAATGAAGAAGGTGGCTGGTACTTTGAAACTCGACCAGGCTCAGTTCCGCGAGATGGAAGCCTTCTCGAAGTTTGGTGCTGAACTTGATGCCGCTACGCTTGCCATCCTTGATAAAGGCCGCAAGAATGTGGAATTGCTGAAACAACCGCAGTACACACCTATGCCTGTCGAGAAACAAGTAGCCATTATCTTCTGCGGTACCAACGGACTGCTCAGCAAGATACCAGAAAATAAGGTGCTTGAGTTTGAGAAACAGTTCCTCGACCTTATGGAGGTAAAGCATAAAGACCTCATGGCGCAACTGAAAGCCGGTAAGATTGACGATGACATTAAGGCTGTGTTGAAGGAAGAGGCGTTGAACCTGAGTGAACACTTTAACGGTTAACTATGGCATCACTAAAGGAAATACGGGCAAGAATCGTCTCTGTCGCTTCGACACAAAAGATTACGAGCGCAATGAAAATGGTGTCGGCAGCGAAGCTGAAGAAAACCGAAGGCATCACAACACGATTTGTACCTTACCGGACCAAGTTGAGCGAAGCGCTGTCGAACTATCTTGGTTCCATAGAAGGCGATATCAACATCCCGCTTGCTGAACATCGTGAGGTGAAAAAGGTCGCTCTCATGGCCTTCTCGTCGAGCAGCGGATTGTGTGGTGTATACAACTCCAGCGTGTGTAAACTGTTCAAGCAAGTGTACGACGGTTATGTGGCAAAAGTAGGCGTGGAAAATGTGATGGTCTATCTCTTTGGCAAAAAAATCAACGATTACGCCAAGAAGTGTGACATTAAGGTGAAGGAGCAATATGCACCTTTGGCTGAGAGTCTTTCCTACGATTTGGCTATGGAGATTAGTGATAAGATGGTGAAGCTGTTCCTTGATCATGAGGTTGACTGTGTAGAGGTGATTTTCAACCATTTCAAGAACTCAGGTGTACAAATACCTACCTGTGAAGTAGTATTGCCTTTAAAGACTGTCACTCCCTCTGACGGAACTACTTTGGACTATATCGTAGAGCCTGACAAGGAGACTTTCATCAATGACCTGATTCCAAAGGTGATTCGAACCAATTTCTATTCCATCATGCTTGACACGTTGACTGCCGAACATGGTGCCCGTATGACGGCTATGCACATTGCTTCCGACAATGCTGAGCAACTGTCTCAAGAACTGCGTATCCAGTACAACAAAGCCCGTCAGAACGTCATTACCAACGAATTAATTGACATCGTCGGTGGCGCGGAGGCTTTGAACGGATAATCCGTATTAAGAATAGATTTTTATGGATAAAGAAATCATCGACGACGATATTTTCAACCCAAACGAAGCCCCTGGGGCTACTGTAGAGAATTATAACGACGACAGCATTGTCCATCTTGAGGACATGGAGCACATCCGTCGCCGCCCGGGTATGTATATCGGCAAACTCGGCGATGGTGCCTCTCAGGACGACGGCATCTATGTGCTTATTAAAGAGGTGATTGACAACTCCATTGACGAGTTTACTTCGGGCTTTGGCAAGAAAATCGAGGTAACGGTCAACAAAGCAGAAAAAAAGGTCAGCATCCGTGACTATGGCCGTGGCATTCCTTTGGGCAAACTGAAGGAAGCCGTCTCCCAACTGAATACTGGGGCCAAGTATGATAGCAAGGTATTCCAGAAGTCGGTTGGCTTGAACGGTGTGGGTACCAAGGCCGTCAACGCGCTTTCGTCTTATTTCAGGGTACAGTCCATCCGTGAAGGCAAGACGAGGATTGTGGAGTTTGCTCAGGGAAAGTTGATTAACGACTCAGGGATTATTCCGTCTGATGGTAACACTGGCACGCTCACCGAGTTCATCCCGGATTCTGCTCTTTTCGGTAACTACCACTATGTGGATGAATACATCGAGAAGCGCGTTTGGAACTATGCCTATCTCAACCGCGGCTTGAGCCTGATTTACAACGACAAACGCTATTACTCCAAGAATGGCCTCCTCGACCTGTTGCAGAACAACATGGAAGGCGAAGGCCTCTACCCCATCATCCATATCAAGGATGGTGACTTTGAGGCCGCTTTCACCCATGTCAACGGGCAGTCGAGCGACTATTTCTATTCCTTTGTCAACGGTCAGCACACCACCGAAGGCGGCACACACCAATCCGCTTTCCGTGAGGGCTACGCCCGCGTGGTGCGCGAGTTCTACCAAAAGGAATACGAGCCTGCCGACATCCGCCAAGGTCTGATTTGCGCCTTGTGCGTCCGCATACAAGAGCCTGTTTTTGAGGCACAAACTAAGACAAAACTCGGATCCACCCACCTCGCCCCCAACAATCCCGACGGCACCAACGACAGCCCCTTCCTGAAAACATACGTTTTCGACATCCTGAAACGCCATTTGGACAACTACCTGCACAAGAACCCCGAGACGGTCAGCGTGTTACAAGCCAAAATCCAAGCCAACGAAAAGGAACGCAAAGAGATTGCCGGTATAAAGAAAGCCGCTCGCGAAAGTGCCAAGAAGGTCAGCCTGAACAACCGCAAGCTCCGTGATTGTCGCATCCACCTCAACACCAACCACGAGAAACGCCTCGAAAGCACCATCTTCATCACCGAGGGTGACTCCGCATCGGGAAGCATCACCAAGAGCCGCGACGTGCAGACCCAGGCCGTGTTCAGCCTGCGTGGTAAGCCGCTCAACTGCTTGGGGATGACCAAGAAAGTGTGCTACGAGAACGAGGAGTTCAACCTGCTGCAAGCCGCCTTGAACATCGATGAGGACATCGAAAACCTGCGCTACAACAACATTGTCATCGCCACCGATGCCGATGTCGACGGTATGCACATCCGCCTATTGATGCTTACCTTCTTCCTCCAATTCTATCCTGACCTGGTGCGCAACGGTCATGTCTACATCTTACAGACGCCCTTGTTCCGCGTACGCAACAAAAAAGAAACTTATTATTGCTACAGCGACGAGGAACGCATCGTCGCCAAGGAGAAATGCGGCAAACAGGCCGAAATCACCCGCTTTAAAGGCTTGGGCGAAATCTCCCCCGACGAGTTCCGTGGTTTCATCGGCCCCAACATGAGGCTTGAGCCCGTCATCCTGCGCTACGACTTCGGCATCAAGGAACTGCTGGAATACTACATGGGCAAGAACACCATGGAACGCCAGAAGTTCATCATTGAGAATTTGAGGATTGAGGATGATTCGGAGATGGATAAGATGTAATTTTTCTGAATAAACTATCATATAATGCAATAATTTCCTATTTTTGCAGTCTCAAATGATAGTTTATTATGACAAAATCGACAAAAGGCACCCTGCTTCCAAGGAAACTCGCCAAGAACCTCTCCATCGTTGGAGAGCAAATCAAATTGGCCCGATTGAGGCGTGACCTGAGCATTGCACAGGTGGCTGAGCGCGCCACCTGCTCTCAGCTTTCGGTGATGCGCGTTGAGAAAGGTGCGCCCACCGTAGCGATAGGGATTTATTTGCGCGTTTTGTATGCCTTGCAGTTGGACGAAGACATTCTCTTGTTGGCACAAAAAGATGAAATCGGGCGAAACCTGCAAGACTTAGACTTGAAGCAGCGCCAAAGGGCTTCAAAAAAGACGGAATGATGGAAAGGCTTCAAGTATATGCGGATTTCGACTGGCTTGATGCCCCTGTTTTGGTTGGCACATTAAGTCATGAAATGCTTAGAGGAACGCCTTCATACGGTTTTTCTTTCGACGCGGAATGGCTACGCTTGAATCGTTCTATCCTTTTAAGTGGAGACTTGATGAACTTCTCGGGCGAACAATACAAATCAGGCGAGATTTTCGGCTGTTTTGGTGATGCCATGCCCGACCGTTGGGGCAAAAGGCTGATTGACAAGCGTGAGAGAATCAAAGCCGAACAAGAAAAACGCATCCCAAAGACTTTTACCGACTATGATTACTTGACCCAATTGGATGACTTTTCACGGATGGGTGCTTTTCGTTTCATGCATGATAATGCTTTCGTGGGTGTATCAGAGAATGAAATGCGCGTACCGCCATTGACCAGTCTCCGTGAATTCGTTTTCATGGCACATGAATATGAAAGAAATGAGCAATCAGGACGGCCCATGCGTGAAGAATGGCTTGATAACCTGTTCCACCAGGGTTCATCGTTGGGAGGTGCTCGACCCAAAGCCAATGTCATGGATGAAAATGGCCATTTGTGTATCGCCAAGATTCCATCGGTCTCCGATGACTACGATGTTGCTCTTTGGGAGCATTTTGCGCATGTGTTGGCGAGAAAAGTTGGCATCAATGTTGCCGAAACCCGTTTGTTGAAACTTGACGGCGTAAAATATCACACATTGTTGTCACGTCGTTTCGACCGAACTGACAATGGTCGTCGGCATTTCGCTTCTGCCTTGACTTTGGCCAACCTCAAAGACGGTGACAACGCTTCCACAGGACACGGTTACCTGGACATTGTGGATGTCATCATTGGCCCCACAGGCGTGGCTGACACAAGTGCCACGCTGAAAGAACTGTACCGCCGTGTGGCATTCAACATTTGCATTGGCAACCATGACGACCATTTCAGGAACCACGGATTCCTTTTAGGTAAAAAAGGTTGGCAACTGTCGCCCGCCTACGACCTGAACCCAACTAATATGACAACCCAGAGTTTGTTGATTTCTTCCAATACAAACGAGTCCTCTTTAGACATTCTCCTTGATGCCTGCGAAGATTACATGATTGACCAAAAAGAAGCTGGAACCATTATCCGAGAAGTAAAGCAAGGAATAAAGAATTGGAGAATCACGGCAAATCAATGCCAAATC
>CAMYYB010000063.1 GCA_947303335.1 uncultured Bacteroidales bacterium
GCAGGGTTATAGTAAAAACCATTCAACTTTTTCCAGGGAAGTACAAACTGTAACAAAAGTCTATTTTGACTAATGACTAAATGACTATTTTCGGGCAAAAACTCTTGCAGAATCCTGTTTTTTTGCTTACTTTTGCATTCGCAAAACAAAGCAACGAATGAGCCGCGTTTATCATTGTAACTATCTGTATTTCTGAATAATACAACACGCGGATAGACTTGTACCCTCATTCAATAATATAACATCTTAATACACAATACATTAAAGGAAGCAACTCCATAGCAAGCCTATAGCAACGCTATACCAACGCTATAGGCTCGTTCAGGTAACTATGAGGTTCCTTCGTGTTACCTTCGTGTTTCCTCTGTGTTGCCCCCTAAATGCGCTCTGATTCTCTCTGAAATCAGAGAAAAACAGACAGCATATAGGCGTTTTTCCGCAACTGACCACGAAAAGTTTACTCTTTTGTTTTTCCTATCATTTATTTCCCTACCTTTGCCGCTCCTAACAAAAAGTGTAAGACTATGACTAAATATTTGAAAATTATTGCTTTATGCGGAGTATTGGGCTTGGTTTTTGCTTCGTGTTCGCATCCTTCCATCATCGGAACGTGGGTTGAACCCGCCGCAGAAGACGGTATGACGGGCGAAATCGGCTTCACTTTGCTGGAAGACGGTGGGATTATCCCCATCAATATGGGCTATGTGGAGCTGAAGAATTGGGAAAAATCGGGCGACGTGATCCTCTTTAAAGGCTCTTATACCGGCACCAATCCCCATGACTTCGTCGACACGATGCGCCTCGTGAAGGTGGACGAGACTCAACTGGTTCTCGAACAAGCCGGCTACACTGTCACCTACCAAAGGAAATAGTATCAGGTGTTACAGATGGAACTTGAATCTGAAATTTGAAATTAGAAATATTAAATCATTGACATGAAGAAATTAGCTGTCATCGCTTTCGGCGGAAATGCCCTTCTGCGAAGTGGTCAGAAAGGTACATGCCAGGAACAGATGCAAAATGTGGCGGATACTTGCCAATCCTTGCTGCCTTTCCTGAAACAAGGTTATAATTTGGTTATCGGTCACGGTAACGGTCCCCAAGTGGGTAATGTGTTGCTCCAGAATGCAGCCGGTGAAAAGGAAGGCATTCCTGCTATGCCTATGGATGTGTGCGGTGCTGAGACCCAAGGCCAGATTGGCTATATGATTGAGATGGGTCTGGAGAAGGTTATGGTGAAGGAAAACATCGATCGTAATGTGGTTACTTTCGTGACCCAGGTACTGGTCGACAAGGACGACCCGATGTTTAAGAATCCCACCAAGCCGGTCGGACCTTACTACACCAAGGAGCAAGCTGAAGCCTATGCCGCCCAAACGGGTGCCATCTATAAGGAAGACCCTAAAGGCAAGGGCTGGCGCAAGGTTGTGGCATCGCCGAAACCCATTGACATTCAAAACGTCAATCTCGTCAAGCGTTTGGCCGAAGAGGGCAATATCGTCATTACCGTGGGTGGTGGCGGCATTCCTGTCATCAAGAAGGATGGTATCCACGTGGGCGTTGAGGCCGTCATTGACAAGGACCTTGCTTCGGCTATGACTGCCATCAAGATTGGTGCCGACGAGTTCTACATCCTTACCGATGTGCCTAAGGTTTACATCAATTTCCGCAAGGAGAACGAGAAGGCTTTGGATACCATCACGGTGGCCGAGGCCAAGGAGTATCTTGAGGCAGGCCATTTCACCGAGGGCAGTATGGCACCTAAAATCCGTGCCGCTATCCTCTTCGTTGAGGCTACGGGTCACGAGGCCATTATCACAGAGGCTACACGACTTGGCGACCCGACTTGTGGTACGAGAATCATTGCTTGATAAGAGACAGTGGTTGTGAACTTATGAGAAACTGCGGAGTTAGCTTCGCAGTTTTTTATTTGGAGTATGCCACACTCCAGGCGTAGCGCTTTGCCCTGACGATATACGTCTCCATCCGATAGCCATTGCCGTCCAGAACGTGGTGCAAATCGTCGGTGATGCCTGTGCCTCGAAGTTTCACTACGGCTTCTTTCTTGGTCCAGAATTGGGTGAAGGTCTCTACGGGGTCGGAAGAGGCTCGAATCCAATCAGCTTCGGCGGGGTTCATCGTCTTTCTGACGAGAGCCAGGTTGTCTTTTCTGAAACTCTCAATGTCGATGCCGACGGGGGAGAAGTCGACCACGACGGCGATGCCGTTCTTGCAATGGCTGAGGTTGAAATAGACTTCGGGAGAATACGTCAGGAAAGGTTTTCCGTGCTCGTTGTAGCTGAAAGCCAGATTGGTGATGCCCAAAGGGGCAAGCAACTCCTTCAGCATCAGCCACGACTTGAGGCAGGCAAATTGCCCGAAAAGGTGCTTATAGCGTAGTGCCTCCTCACGGCGTGATGCATCCACCAACGGTAACATACGCTGCACCTCGGCTTCGGTCACTTGGCTCATATCGTCGAAAAGCGATATCATATATCCTTGAATTGGGCTGCAAAAGTAGTCATTCTTGGAATAACGAAAAAACAGGCGGTTTCATTTTCGTTGAAAAAATCCGCTTTTTTGTCATCAAAATAGTCCTTTCGTTTGGATAAATATTGAGTTGATTGAAAAAAACTCTATCTTCGCGTGTTTTTTCAAAGCTTATGGAAAAGAATACAGACAAGGGGAAAACAGTTCAACCTTATGCCGACATTCCGCCCCGAACCTTCGACCTTTTGCCGAGATTTGTGGAGAAATATGGCAAGAAGAAAACCATGTTTGCCTGTAAGGTGGACGGTAACTGGAAGAAATACCAGGCTCGTGATTTCGTGAAGATGACGGATACCATCAGCCAAGGACTGATAGGCATGGGTGTGGCTAAAGGCGACCGTGTGGCGGTAATTTCAAATAACTGTCCTCAATGGAACATGGTGGATTTTGCTGTGCAGCAAATCGGAGCCATCCTTGTCCCCATTTATCCTACTGTGCGTCAGAGTGACTATGAGCATATCCTGAAACATTCTGAGCCTAAAGTGGTTTTTGTAGAAGGCTCGCTGCTTCACAAGAAAGTCGTTGGCATTATTGAAACGATGGCTGTGCGGCCCAGGGAGTTTGTCTTCAATCCGGTAGAAGGTATGATGACTTTGCGCGGACTGATGGTTTCGGTGAAGATTGACAAGAAGAGTTTGGCAGCCCTGCAGTCGCGCAAGGATTCCGTCTCCGTCTATGATGTGGCTACCATTATCTATACCTCTGGTACGCTTGGAACTCCGAAGGGTGTGATGCTGACGCATTCCAACCTGATGAGTTGTGTAGCCTATTATGGTCCGCACTATCCTGTGCCGAGTTCGCATAAGGTGGTGAGTTTCCTGCCGCTGTCGCATATCTACGAGCGTTCTGTGCTGTACACGCACCTGTATCTTGGCAACTCTACCTATTATGTGGAGAACTTCGGCACTATCATGCGCGACCTCGCCGACGTGAAGCCGGAACATTTCACAACGGTGCCTCGTGTGGTCGAGAAAGTGTATAACGGCTTTATGCGCAAGGGAGACAAACTGAAGGGTGCCAAGAAACGTATCTTCCAATGGGCTTTCAAACTGGCTGAGCGTTACGATGAGACGGGCAAGAAGAACGGTCGCGCCTATCGCTTCAAGCTATACTGGGCCAACAGGTTGGTCTTCAAGGATGTGAGAAAAGCTTTCGGTGGCCGCTTGGAGTTTATCATCTCGGGCGGTGCCAGCTTGCAGCCGCGTTTGGTGCGTTTGTTTGCTGCTATGGATATTCCGATTATCGAGGGCTACGGTTTGACGGAGACTTCGCCTGTGATTTGCACCAACAGCCTCGCCTTGGGTATCATCAAGGCGGGAACGGTGGGTGTGCCTTGTGGTAGCGTCGACATTAAGATAGACCCCGAAACGGGTGAGATTCTCGTGAAAGGCTCTCCCGTGATGAAGGGCTACTACAAGGACGAGGAACAAACCAAAATCGCCATTGATGAGAATGGTTACTTCCATACCGGCGATATTGGTGAGTTTGACAAGGACGGACTGCTGAAGATAACGGGACGCATGAAGGAAATCTTCAAGGACTCGATGGGCAAGTACATCTCACCGGCCTTGATTGAAAGCAAATTCACCGAGTCGCCTTTGATCAGCATGATGATGGTGGTAGGCGAGAACCAGAAGTTTGCCGCCGCCTTGATTGTGCCCAACTTTGAGAACCTGAAGAAATGGTGCGAAGAAAACCATATCGCTTTTACTAACATGGCCGACATCATCAAGGACAAGAAGGTGAACGACCGTTACCGCAAGGAGGTGGACCATTACAACAAGTTCTTCGGTGACTACGAGAAAGTGAAGCGCTTCGAGCTTGTGGACCGCGAGTGGACTATAGAAGAAGGTGAAATCACCCCGAGCCTGAAGCTGCGCCGCAAAATCATCACCGACCATTTCGCTGGGCTGATTGACGATATGTTTGCGGAGTAAGGGAATTTTTTCTATCTTTGGCTTTTGTTTAAACAACACAACATTATGTCACCATTATCATTCTTCTACAAACTCAAATACGGTTCCTATAAGGACTCCCATAGACCAGCCTTCTATGAAAATGTGGCCAAGGACTTCCACATATCGCCGCAGCACGCTTATGAACTTTATCACGGCAAGACGGTTCGCACGCGGGTTGACGGCCAAATCTGCGACGAGCTTCTGGCACGCGATTTTGGGAAGGGGAGCGTGAAATGATTTGACCTCACCCCCTGACTATGACCTCACCCCCTGGCCCCCTCTCCAATGTGGCGAGGGGGGAGTGGAACTAAGCCCTGAAATCTTTAAATCCATAATATGGCGGCCCCCACGGGTCGCCTTTTGTTGTATTATGCGCCACTCGCCGAAAAATTTTTCCCTAGCCTCCCCCTCCGTGTGAGGGAAACTGTCTATTTTTGCAGGCAGATTAGAATAGGCAAAAAATCATGATGCAATTAGTCAATAACCAAGGAACCGTACTTCTTGAAAGAGAGAAGCCTCGCACGAAGAGGAACAACAACTCGACGCTTCGCGTCAGGCGGCAAACACAAGGCATGAAGAAGACCATTCATCCCGTCCTCATGAACAAGGAAGAGTTTTTCAACAAAGTCATCAACAACACGGACAATGCCAACGTATAAAAAGGAATACCCGGCCTTGGTGGAAGACTTGATGACAGAGTGCAACTGAAACTCCAGCCCTACAAACTTGGTGGCATTGCTGGAATAGGCGGCTCCACTGGTTCCAATGGCTATCTTGTTCACGTATTAGTCCCCACTGGCGACTTCGTGACTTATGTGGAAGTCATGGAGAGCGACTTCGAAGACATTGATGTGCTTATCGGGATGGATATCATTGTCTTTGGAGATTTCCTAATCACCAACAAGGACGGGAAGACCATATTCCAGTTCCGCACACCCAGCGAAGGTGGCGTTGAACTATGAGAATTCCGGACAACACATTCTAACTACCCGCCGCGAAGAACGGCGTTTTTTTTTTCATCATTTTTCCCCGTTTTTGTCATTTCAATCGAATTTTTTTTTTTGTATAGTTTTGCAGCCGAAAGTCAGCCGGAGGGCTTCGGAAGTCTCGCAAGGGGCTTGCAAATCAGCCGAAAGACTTGGTGAGCCTTGCAAGGGGCTTGCAAACGTCCCAAACGGATTCGGGAAGAACGACAAGCGGCTTGCAAACGTGCCAGACGAGTTCGGCAACCTCGCAACGGGCTTGCAAACGTGCCAGACGAGTTCGGCAACCTCGCAAGGGGCTTGCGAACCAGCCAGCTGAGAACATTAAACATAATAACAACTCTCGCCCAACCAGACCAAGCAGCTGGCCGCCAAGCGCCTCCTCTTCATCCGCGACAAGTACAACCTCACGAAAGGCGGCCCCGACGGGGTCGCCTTTCTTCGTTTTTTCAACAATCTGCGGCTGTGGAAACCCTTTATTTCGTACCTTTGCACACTGAAAAAATCTAACTATCAACTATCAACTATCAACTGATATGGAATCCCTACCCGCACTATTTCAAGACCTCGCCCTGATTCTGGTTACGGCAGGCATTACTACGGTCATTTTCAAGTGGTTGAAGCAGCCCGTCGTGTTGGGCTACATCATCGCCGGCTTTCTTATCGGACCTAACTTCGAGTGGTTCCCTGTCATCAAGGACCACACCAGTGTGGAAACCTGGAGCGAAATCGGTATGGTGTTCATGCTCTTCGGTATCGGCTTGGAGTTCAGCTTCAAGAAGTTGAAGAAAGTGGGAGGGACGGTAGGCGTTACGGCGCTTACCGAGTTGGTGACTATGTGCGTGGTGGGCTTCCTTCTCGGCAAGATGCTGGGCTGGTCGCAGATGGACTGCATCTTCCTCGGAGCCATGCTTTCCATCTCGTCCACTACGATTATCGCCAAAGCCTTCGACGACATGAAACTGCACCGCGAGAAGTTCAGCGGCAATGTTATTGGCGAGCTCGTGGTCGAGGACCTTGAGGCTGTCCTCTTGATGGTGATTCTGTCGACCCTTGCGGTGAGCAAGACCTTCGATGGTATGCAGCTGGTTTCCAGTATGCTGAAGCTGGCGTTTTTTCTGGTGGTGTGGTTTTTGGGCGGCATTTTCCTGGTACCTACGGTGCTGCGTTGGGCCAGAAAGTTCATGACGGAGGAAACGCTGACGGTGTTTTCCGTCGGTTTGTGTTTTCTGATGGTGGTGTTGGCCAATCTGGCAGGTTTCTCTTCGGCTTTGGGTGCTTTCATCATGGGCTCCATCCTGGCCGAAACCCTTGAGGCCGAAGCGATTCACAAAGTTACTACTCCTATTAAGAACTTGTTTGGTGCGGTGTTCTTCGTCTCCGTTGGTATGATGGTCGACCCGCAGATTTTGGTCAACTATTGGTGGCAGATTCTCGTGGTGACGCTGGTGTTGCTCCTCTTCAAGCCGCTGAGTAATGTGGTGGGGCGCTTGATTGCCGGATTGGGGCTGAAACAAGCCATGCAAGGTGGTTTCTGCTTCAGCCAAATCGGTGAGTTCTCGTTTATCATCGCCTCGTTGGGATTGAGCTATGGTGTTATTGACGAATTCCTTTATCCTATCATCGTCTCTGTCTCCATCATCACCACTTTCATCACGCCCTACGCCATCAAGGCGGCGGTGCCCAGTTATTTGTGGGTGACGCAGCATTTCCCTGAGGGAATGCTGAACCGGCTTGAAAACAACGACTCGGGCATCAAGGTGAAAAGCGGCAAGAAAGTCAACATGGGCAGTTTCATGGCGCGGCAGCTTAAAAATATCGTCATTTATTCTGCCATCATCATTGCTGTGGTGCTGATTAGCTTCTTCATCTGTACCTTCATCATGAAATATGTGCCGCGTCCTTGGGGACCGGCTATCAGCACCTTGGTCAGCATGGTACTTGTTTCGCCTTTCCTTTGGGCAATGGGCTTCAAGCACACTTTGGCGCATACCACTCATAAATTGATGGATGTTAACCGCTTCAACAAGGGACTGATACGTTTCGTCTTTATCTTGCGTTTTGTGTTGGTTGCAGTAGCTGCCTATGCCATCCTCCAGCATTTCCTGAACAATCTGTTCTGGGACAAGCTGAACATCGGGACTCCTTGGTACCACTTCATTAATATAGGTTTTGCCTTGGTCTACACTGTGCTGCTGAGGGTGATGAGTCCCGCGATGAAGTTCTACAAGCGTATCGAGGAGAATTTCATGGACAACCTCAACAAGCGGCAACGGGTGCAGGTGTTTGAGATTCCCGAGATTTTGCAGGAGAACTGTCACCTGCAGAAGATGACACTGAGTCCCGACAGTCCGTATTCAGGCCAATTCATCAAGGATACCGACTTCCGCGATAACTACAACGTGAGTGTGGTGAGTGTGGAGCGCGGCAAGCAGCTTTACGAGCTGCCAAAGTCTGACTTCCAGTTGTTTCCTTTCGACAAAGTCACTTTTGTGGGACATGAGGATCATCTGCGGCTATTGCTTCCGAGGGTTGAGCTATTTGACGACCAGTTGATTCATGAACACGAAGAGAGTGAGGTGGATCTCTATAAGGTAGAAGTTGAGCCCGACAGCCCCATCATCGATGTAGCCCTGATGGATTCCGGCTTGGCCGACAAGTACGATGCTATGGTAATCGCTATTGAGCGTGACGAACACTTTATCCTGAACCCCTCGGCCCGCATCACCTTCAAGCCTGCTGACTTGGTGTGGTTTGTGGCGCAGAAAGACAAGGCTGAGAAACTGATGCAGATGCGAGCTGCTGACCTGAAAGCAGATATCCAAAATTATAACTGATGATAGTCTGTATCGCCGAAAAGCCAAGCGTCGCTCGCGACATTGCCAAAGTGCTGGGTGCCAACACGACCCATGAGGGGTATATGGAAGGCAACGGCTATCAGGTGACTTGGACTTTCGGTCACCTCTGCACCTTGAAGGAGCCCCATGACTATACTGACCAATGGAAGGCCTGGACCTTGAGCCGCCTGCCGATGATTCCGCAACGGTTCGGCATCAAGCTGATTGACAACAAGACTTACGAGAAACAGTTCCACATCATCGAGTCGTTGTTCCAGAAAGCTGACAGCATCGTGAACTGCGGCGATGCCGGGCAGGAGGGTGAACTCATCCAGCGTTGGGTGATGCAGAAGGCTGCGGTGCGTTGTCCCGTGCAGCGTTTGTGGATTAACTCGATGACGGAAGAGGCCATCCGCGAGGGCTTCAGTAACTTGAAGGATCAATCGGAATACCAGTTGCTTTACGAGGCGGGTCTCTCACGCGCCATCGGCGACTGGCTGTTGGGAATAAATGCCACGAGGCTTTATACCTTGAAATACGGACAGAATCGTCAGATACTCTCCATCGGTAGGGTGCAAACGCCTACCTTGGCTCTGATTGTCAACCGCTATCACGAGATTGTCAACTTCAAGCCCGAACAGTATTGGTTGCTCTCAACGGTCTATCGCGACACCCTTTTCAGCATGGTGGTTAGTGATAACGAAGAATCGGACAGCAACGAGAAGAACCGCAACCGCATCAAGAACGAGGAAGAGGGACGCAAGGCATTGGAGTCGATAAGAGGCAAGGAGTTTGAGGTGACTGGAGTGCAGAAGAAAAACGGCACCGAGGCACCACCGCGCCTCTACGACCTCACTTCGCTGCAGGTGGAGTGCAACAAGCATTACGGTTTCTCCGCCGAACAGACCTTGCAGACCATACAGAGCCTCTATGAGAAGAAATGCACTACTTATCCGCGCGTCGATACCACCTACCTGAGCGATGACATCTATCCGAAATGTCCCGATATTTTGGCCAAGCTGACTAACTATGCTGAATACACGGCACCTTTGGCGGGCAAGAAACTGCCCAAAAGCAAGAAGGTGTTTGACAACAGCAAGGTCACCGACCACCACGCTATCATTCCTACGGGAGTGGTGCCGACGGGCCTTAGCTTCGCCGAAGAAAGAGTCTATGATGAGGTCTGCCGCCATTTCATCGCTGTGTTCTATCCCGACTGCAAGTTTGCCACCACGACTGTTTTGGGAAAGGTTGGGGAAGTGGATTTCAAGGCTACGGGCAAACAGATTCTTGAACCCGGCTGGCGCGAGGTCATCAAGCCTGTGAAGCAGGAAGAAGAGAAGAAAGATGTGCAGGAAGATGAGGAGAAGACCTTGCCCGTGTTCACCAAAGGCGAACGCGGGCCGCATAACCCGCAGCTGACTGAAAAGTGGACACAGCCTCCCAAGCCTTACACTGAAGCCACTTTGCTCCGTGCTATGGAAACGGCAGGCAAACTGGTGGACGACGAGTCGCTGCGCGAGGTGATGAAAGAGAACGGCATTGGAAGACCTTCCACACGGGCGGCCATCATCGAAACGCTGTTCAAACGCAACTATATCCGAAAGATACGCAAGAGCCTTGAACCCACGCCGACAGGGATAGAACTTATCGGCCTTATCCACGAGGAACTGCTGAAGAGTGCCGAACTCACAGGCATCTGGGAGAAGAAACTCCGCGAGATTGAGCAGCACAAATACGAAGCCCGCCAGTTCCTCGAAGAGTTGAAACAGATGGTGACAGAAATCGTCACCACCGTGATGCTTGACAACAGCAACCGTCGTGTGGCGGCTACTGTAGCAGAAGAGAGGCCCAAGAAGGCGGCTGCCAAAAAGACTGCTGCCCCAAAAGCTTCAACTCCTAAGAAATCCTCAACATCCCAATCCCATCAAGCCCAGTCTGTCTCCAATGTGGCGACATCTAATCCTGATACCCTTGTCGGCCAACCTTGTCCGCTATGTGGCAAAGGGCATATAATAAAAGGTAAGACCGCCTACGGCTGCTCCGAATGGCGCAACGGATGCGGATGGAGACAACCGTTTTAAGTAACCAAGAGCAAGCGCTAACATGAAACAATATGATTATCTGATAGTGGGTTCGGGCCTGTTTGGGGCTACTTTCGCTTATCAAGCTAGGCAGGCGGGCAAACGTTGCTTAGTGGTGGAGAAACGCTCCCATCTTGGAGGCAATGTGTATTGCGAACAGGTTGAGGGTATCAATGTGCATCAATACGGGGCGCATATTTTCCACACTTCCAATCAGGAAGTTTGGAACTTTGTCAATCGGTTTGTTGCGTTTAACAGGTACACCAACAGTCCTGTGGCCCATTATAAAGGGCGACTGTATAATCTGCCGTTCAATATGAATACGTTCTACCAGATGTGGGGCGTGACAAGGCCGGAAGAAGCTATGCGGAAAATTGAAGAGCAGAAAGCCCTGGAAAACAAGGCTTCCGACAGCGAACCCCAAAACCTTGAGGAACAAGCCTTGCGTCTGGTGGGCAGGGATATTTATGAAGCACTTATCAAAGGCTATACCGAGAAACAGTGGGGCAGACCCTGCACCGAGTTGCCGGCATTCATCATCCGCCGGTTGCCATTGCGTTTTGTGTTCGACAACAATTATTTCAATGACACCTATCAAGGGATTCCCGTTGGTGGCTATAATGCACTCATTGAAGGTTTGCTGGATGGCGTCGAAACCCGATTGAACACCGATTTTCTCAAGCATCGTGAGGAACTGACCGCTTTGGCGGAAAAGGTGATTTATACGGGACCCATCGACGCGTTCTACGATTATCGTTTCGGTGCTTTGTCCTACCGTACGGTCTGTTTTGAGCAAGAGGTCTTAAACACTCCTAACTTTCAAGGCAATGCCGTTGTGAATTATACCGAGAGAGAAGTGCCTTTCACCCGCATCATCGAGCATAAGCACTTTGAGAGCTTTGGACAAGCGGTATACGACAATCCCAAAACGGTGATTTCCAAGGAATATAGTGTTGAGTTCAAGACGGGTATGGAACCCTATTATCCTGTGAATGATGAGCAGAACACGGCGTTATACAACCAATATAAAACATTAGCCGATCAGGAAGAGAAGGTCTTCTTCGGAGGCCGCTTGGCGGAATACAAATACTATGATATGGCTCCCACGATAGCGCGGGCTCTGGAGCTGGCGAAGCGTTTAATTCTCAACTAATCTCCAGCGTCTTCTTGCAAATCTCAATCTCTTCGGGGTCGCCGGTGTATTTCCCGTAGTCGTCGCTGAGTTTCACTACCTTTTTCCATGTACGTTTCTCAGTAATCTTGGCAGCGGTGAGTTTCACCACGATATTCATGGCTTTCACGTTGTCGATGTCGCAGGTGAGGTGGGTGCCGATGCCGTAGGAGTCTTGCATTCTGCCATTTACCGCCTCATGAATGGCGATGGCCTCGTCGACGTTGAGCCCGTTGCTGAAGATGATGGATTTGTGAGCCGGGTCGATGCCCAGTTCCTTGTATTTCTCGATGATTTCCTCCAAAGCCTCGTAGTTGTCGCCGCTGTCAACGCGCAGACCGTCGAACAGCTTGGCGTGCAGGGTGGTGAAGTTCTGGAAAAAGGCCTTGCGGGTGTAGGTGTCGTAGAGGAATACCCCCAAGCTGCCGGCATATACCTCCTGCCAGTATTCCATTGCGAGGTAGTTGGCCTCGTTGTAGCCGTAGAGCGAGCAGGTTTCGATGAACTGGTGGCTCATCGTTCCGATGGGCAGAAGGTCGTATTTCATCGCCAAAAGCACGTTGCTGGTACCTACAAAACAGTTCTTGGTGAACTGCTTTTGCGCCGCTATGAAACTCTGTATCACTCTGTCCTGATGCTCAAAAGAGAAACGGCGGCGTGTGCCAAAGTCGCTGAACTTAACACCGTTGCCGATGAGGCGGATGGCTTTGTCGTAGGATTTCTTGTATTCCTTCTCAGCATCGTAATGCTCAAACTCGCCTTTCAGCTCGTGCATTAGCTCGGAGACGGTGGCCAAGATGGGCATTTCCCAGAAGACGGTGCGCCACAACAGTCCCGTGACGGTGATGTGCAGATGACCCTCTGCATCTTGACTCACTTCGACTTCCGAAGGCCGCATGTGGAAGCCTTTCAGGAAGGTGAAGAACCACAGGGGGAAGTAGTAGCACTTGCGTTTCATGAAACGTACTTCCTCGTCGGTGATGCGGATGCTGGCGTAACTGTCAAACTGCTCGCGCAGCTTCTCGGCGAAACCTTCTGGATAGACCGTGTTGTTGCGGTCGACGAAGGTGTATTGTCCTATGGCGCGGGGAAATTTCTGCAGGTAGGCGTAGCACACGCTGAAGGTGTACAGGTCGTTGTCTAACAGGCTGGTGATGATTTGTCTCATAGTTATAACTTACTAATGATACTTCTAATCTTATCTGAGATATACTTTGCTGAGTTGGTGGTGTTCTCAAGCACTTGGACGAGGTCCTTGCGCTTGATGATTTCGGTGAGGCTGTAGTCCTGTTTGAACAGTTTGTTGATGTAGCTGCCGTAAAGCTCGTCGTTGTCGTGTTCCAGCGACTTGATTTCGTGGCAGAGGCGGGCAATCTCCTTGCTTTTGTCGTACATCTCAGGCAGGTCGGTGATGATGCTTCTGAGGTTTTCTGCGGCAAACATGATGTTCTCTGCCATCGTGGTGAGATCTTGGTCCACGGCGAGGAAACGGCGCGTAAGGATGATGTTGGCCGAGTCGTCGATACGGTCGAGGAAGGTGTCCATCATTTCGGCGAGTTCATGCACGTCTTCGCGTTCAAAAGGAGTGAGGACGGTGTTGAAGAGCTGGCTGTAGAAGTCGCGAAGGACTTTGTCACCATGAGTCTCACAACTCTTGATTTCCTTCTTCAGGGCTTCCAAGCGCGTCAAGTCTGTCTCAATTAGCATCTGCCGGAGTAGCTTGGAGGCTTTCTCGACATATTCTGCCTGCTTCTGGTAGAGCGGGTAGAACTTATTCTCCTTGGGGACGAAAAACTGGAAGAAACTGTTGAGGCTCATAATCAGATGGGTAAGAGGTGTAACAACAGGTTAAGTATGCCGCCGATAATCAAAGGCACAGGAATGGTCAAAACCCATGAGAGGACAATGCGCTTGGCGGTGACCCACTTGACAGACTTCATGCCGTCGGTGAGACCCACGCCGATGACGCCGCCCGTGATGGTGTGTGTCGTGCTGACGGGTATGCCCAAGAACGAAGTGGCTATCAAGGTGGTGGCGCCGGCAAATTCAGCCGAGAAGCCCCTGACGGGGGTAATCTTGGCCAAACCGCCGCCCATGGTCTTGATGACGTTCTTGCCGCCAATCAGGATGCCGAGCGACATGATGATGTAGCAGACAACAGCTAACGAATCAGGAATATGGAAGGATTGACTGCTGTCGTAGAAGTTGCTGATGAAGTTCTTCATCTCAGGACTGACGCCTTGTGTGGTGAATACGCTGGCCATCAGTACGGCAATGATACCCATCGTCTTGGGTGCGTCGTTTGAACCGTGACCGATGCAGAAGGCCGCTGTGGAAAAATGCTGCAACACCTTGAAAATTTTATCGACCCGTTTGCGTGGACTGTTCTTGAAGATTCTCAGGAAGAAACATTCGAGGAAGAAGCCCAGAAACAGGCCGATGAGCGGTGACAGGACGATGAACAACAGGGTGAGCAGGATGGGGGTCATGTGAAGCACCGAAGAGCCGTTGACAAACCAAGCGGCCCCGATGATGCCGCCGATGAGGGCGTGCGAGGTGGAGATGGGCATTCCGCTCTTGGTGCAAACGGCCACCCAGATGGCAGCGCCTATAAGCGCAGATAAAATTAGGTAAGGGTCGATGACGCTTTGGTCGGCAAAGTTGGCCATCGTGTTACCCACAGCAAACTGCTGGTTGAACACCAAGCGGATGATGATGAAGGCGGTGAACTCCCAGAACGAGGCCCAGATGATGGCTTGTATCGGCGTCATCACCTTGGTGGCGATGATGGTCGAAATGGAGTTGGCCGCGTCGTTCATGCCGTTGAGGAAGGTGAAGACGAAGGCCAGGATAATCGACAGGATGACGGCTATGGTAAGGAGGTTCATCACGATTCTTTTATTAGAAGACTTTTCACGGTGGTGGTTACGTCCTTGGCGCGGTCGGTGGTGTCTTCCACCACTTGGGCTATCTCCTTGTATTTCA
>CAMYYB010000064.1 GCA_947303335.1 uncultured Bacteroidales bacterium
TGGTACCCATGAAGATGAAGGAACCGATAGGACGTTTGGCATCCTGCAAGCCTGCACGACTACGACGGATAGCGTCGCTGACGGCGGTGATGGCCTCATCCTGGCCCACCACACGCTTGTGCAGTTCGTCTTCAAGGTGCAACAGCTTCTCACGTTCGCTTTGCATCATCTTGTTGACCGGGATACCCGTCCAACGCGACACAATTTCAGCCACGTCGTCGGCACCGACTTCCTCATCCACCAGCGGGTGGTCGCCTTGTGCCGCTCTCAAGTCAGCCTTGGCCTTCTCGATGGCGGCCTCAGCCTCGCGGATCTTGCCGTAACGCAGCTCAGCCACACGGCCATAGTCGCCGTCACGCTCAGCCACCTCGGCTTGATGCTTGTAGGTCTCTATGTTGCTCTTCTCCTTCTGGATGAGTTCCACGTAGTTACGTTCGGTCTCCCACTTGGCCTTGATGGCGGAGCGTTTGTCGTTGAGTTCGGCCAGCTCCTTCCCTATCTCCTCCACCTTCTTGGTGTCGTTCTCACGCTTGATGGCCTCGCGCTCAATCTCCAACTGGCGGATGGCACGCTCCACGTCTTCGAGCTCTTCAGGCATCGAGTCGATTTGCAGCCTCAGACGCGAGGCGGCCTCGTCGATCAAGTCGATGGCCTTGTCGGGCAGGAAACGGTCGGAGATGTAACGCACCGACAGCTGCACGGCCGAGATGATGGCCTCGTCCAAGATACGGATGTGGTGGTGCGTCTCGTAACGCTCCTTCAAGCCACGCAGGATGCTGATGGCCGAAGCCTCGTCAGGTTCGTCGATCATGACCTTCTGGAAACGACGCTCCAAGGCCTTGTCCTTCTCGAAATACTGCTGGTATTCCTTCAAGGTGGTGGCACCGATGGCACGCAGCTCGCCACGCGACAGAGCGGGCTTTAAAATGTTGGCCGCATCCATAGCGCCTTCGCCGCCGCCTGCTCCCACAAGGGTATGAATCTCATCGATGAACAGGATGACTTCGCCGTCGCTGTCCACGACTTCCTTAACAACGTTCTTCAGACGTTCCTCAAACTCGCCCTTATATTTGGCACCCGCGAGCAAGGCGCCCATGTCCAAGCTGAACACGGTCTTGCTCTTCAGGTTCTCCGGCACGTCGCGATTGACAATACGCTGGGCCAGACCCTCCACGATGGCGGTCTTACCCACGCCAGGCTCACCTATTAATATAGGGTTGTTCTTGGTGCGTCGACTCAAGATTTGCAGCACACGACGGATTTCTTCATCACGACCAATAACGGGGTCGAGCTTGCCCTGCTGGGCGAGTTCGTTCAGGTTCTTGGCAAAACGATTCAACGAATCGTAATTCTGCTCAGCGTCCTGCGAATCGACCTTCTTGCCCTTGCGGAACTGCTTGATAGCGGTCTCAAGATCGTTTTTGTTCACGCCTTGTTCCTTCAGCATCTGCGAGGCGGTGCTGTTGCTCTCGAAGACAGCCAACAACAGGTGCTCGATGGAGACATACTCGTCACCCATCTTCTTGGCTTGCGACAAAGCATCGTTGAAGATTTTGCTGACTTCGGAAGAGTAATACAATTCCGTACCGCTGCTGCGCGGTTGTGAGTTAATAGTCTGGTCAAGGGATTCGTTGAGACGATTCATGTTGACACCCAACTTTTTCATCAGGTTGGGTATCAAGTAATCGTCACTCAACAACATACCCTTCAGCAGATGGAAGCCCTCCACCGTCTGGCATTGGTGCGACTGCGCAATCTCCAATGCCTTTTGGACGGCTTCCTGTGATTTGATGGTGAATTGGTTGAAGTTCATGTTTTGGTTCTCCTTTTTTCTGTTTTTGAATTATCTACCCCCGCCCATCAAAATCCCAACCAACTCTATCAAAGCGAAACAAAGTCAGAAATACTGACAAATTGTCAATAAATCAACCATTTAGGAAGCAAAACAATGACAAAATTGCAGAGATTATTGCGAAACCTATGCAACCACGGTTTACTTCGCCTGCCAAAAGCCACGGGTAAAAAGCAAAATGACGGTAAAGATTTCAAGACGGCCCACCAGCATATCGAACGAGAGCAACCATTTGGCCGCATCCGGGATAGCATCGAAGTTGCCGCTGGGGCCTGTAATGCCCGACCCCGGGCCATAGTTGCTAAAGCAGGTCAAAAAGGAAATGGCGGAATCCTCCAACACCATACCAGAAGCAGTGAGCAACACCACATTGACCATAAAAAGCATGATGAACAGCGAGAAAAACGACACCACGCGCTTCACCGCTATGTCGTCGACACTTTGTTCCGAGATTTTAATGGTATAAACACTTGACGAGTGTATCAGCTCATACACCGTTTTCTTAATGTATTTGAGCAGCACGATGACGCGTACCATCTTGATGCCGCCGCTGGTGGAGCCTGCACATCCACCGACAATCATCATCAACGCCGTGGGAATGAGAAAAATTCGTCCCCAGAGGTCATAATCGTAGTTACTTCCCTGGAAACCCGTATTCGACAGCAAGGCCACCACATGGAACAGTGAGGTGCGTATTCGGTCGCCCTCTGTATGGGGATGCGAGGCTATCTGCTCCTCTGTGAGCGTGTCGAAATGAGGGGCAAAATAAAAACGGGCCATGAACAGTACCGTAAAGCCGAGTATAGCGATGAGATACCAACGCAGTTCCTCGTTGCGCCTAATGATATCAAAACGGTTGTTGAACAGGAAATGGTACATCGCGAAGTTGATGCCTGAGAGCAGCATGAACACGATACAGACCCACTCGACATAATGCGACTGAAAATGTCCGATGCTGGCTTGATGGGTGCTGAAGCCGCCTGTGGCAATGGTGGTGAGGGCGTGACATACGGCATCAAACCGGTTCATTGGTCCTATATAATAGCACAAGCCGCAAATCACAGTCAATGCGATATAGATAATCCACAACAGGCGCGAAGTGGCCTGCATAGTGGGAGCCAACTTCTCTACACTAAGCCCCGGGGCTTCGGCGGCATAGAGCGACATCTTCTTGGAGCCTTTGGCCACCGAAGGGATGAAAGCCAAGGTAAACACCACGACTCCTAAACCACCCAGCCATTGCATCAGGCTACGCCAGAAGAGAATGCCATGCGGCTGATAGTCGATATGGCTCAAGATGGTTGCACCCGTTGTTGAGAATCCCGACATCGCCTCGAAAAAGGCATCGGTCATATTGTCGACAGTACCATAGAGCAAGAAAGGCAGCATTCCGAAGACGGAAAACAACACCCATGACAAAGCCACTACAAGGAAGGAATCGCGAAGCTGTAAAGGTTGGTGATTACGGCGGCCCAAGTTGTAGAGCAAGAGTCCGACAGCACCAGTCAGTCCTGCGGTAATCAGGAACTCATCCATATCGCTCTCACCAGCCACACGGGAATAGTAATAAGACACCGCAGCAGCCAGCAACAAAGCAGCTGCCTCGATGAGCAACAGAACACCAAACAGCTTGCTTTTCATGGGTTATTGCCAGGGTTGCGCCCAGCCCTCTCCATAATCAAAGCTCTTGTCGTCGGGACCAAATTCTGTTTCGATGATACCGCTGTCCTCGTCGTCATCTTCCTCTTCCTCGTCAGGCTCCTTGTACGAGTTGTCGGAATACTTCTTCACCCATTTGCGGAAATTGGAGGAAGCCAGAGCAGTAATCTCACCCTCCTTCTCAGGCGACACGGCAATGTCAATCTCGTCAATGGCCAGTTCCTTCAGCCAATGCTCCAGTTCCGAGAAGCCCATGTGGGCTGTGGTGTAACCTTCCCATTCGCCTCCGGCATTGTTCAATGCCGCTTCCGCCGATTCCCATAAAGGCACGTATGAATTGCCGTCATTATCCTCCAACATGGCGAAGAAGCCTTCTTTGGCCTCAAGCAACCACACACGACGGGTTTCAAGGATGGCGTTGGTAAATTGTTCTATCTTGTTTTTCATGGTCAACGGCGTTTTTGTTGTTGTTGCAACTTGGCTTGTTGTTTCTGAGCTTCCTCAAGGCGTTTCATGAAGCCTGACTTCTTCTGGGGCTTTTTCTTGTTCTCTTCGATGGTGGCACGCACCTTGTCCTCGTTGATCATCTTGCGGAAGATGAACATCTGGATGAAGGTGATGATGTTGACCAGCATGTAGTAGTAGCTCAAGCCCGAAGAGTAGTTGTTGAAGATGCCGAAGAACATGATGGGCATGAGATACATCATCCACTTCATAGGCTTCATCTGCGGGTTGCTGGAGTAGTCCATCTGCTTGTTGTTGACGTAAGTATAGATAAAGGTGGTAATGGTCATCAGCAGGGTGAAGAGGCTGAGGTGGTCCATTCCAAAAATCTTGGGGAAGGTGACGATGGCATCGTAGGTCGAAAGGTCTTCAGCCCAAAGGAAAGGCTGTTGGCGCAGCTCAATACTGGCAGGGAAGAAACGGAAGATGGCGACAAGGATGGGGAACTGTAACAAAGCGGGCAGGCATCCCGAGGCAGGACTCACGCCGGCCTGACGTTGCAGGTTCATCACAGCCTGTTGTTTCTTCATTGCGTCCTCTTCCTTGGGGTATTTGGCGTTAATGGCTTCCATCTCGGGCTTCAACACACGGGTGATGGCCGACGACTTGTAGGACTTGAACGCCAAGGGGAAGAGCAAAGTCTTGATGATGATGGTCAGGATGAGGATAACGATACCATAGTTCCAACCGTAATGGCTCAGCCAGTTGAACACCTCAATGACGCCATAGTTAATCCAACGTATCAGGAAGAAGTTACCCAAGTTGATTTGGTCCTCTAAACCTATCTTATAGCTGCGCAAGGTCTTGAAGTGGTTGGGGCCGAAATAGAGCCGCATCGGGATGAGGTTTTCTTCGGCGCGGAAGTCGTAAGGCACCTCGATGTTGGCCGACATCGACTTGTAGTAACGCGGATTGTTGGACTTGCGGGTGCGCATAGCCATACGAGCATTCTCAAACTCCTTGTCGGCAACGATGACGTTGCAGAAGAAACGTTGCTTGAAGCTCACCCATTTCAGTTTGTTGGTGACAGTCTGCTCGCTGTCTTTGTTCACCACCAAATGGTCAACATCCTTGTCGTTCAGCGAACGGTAGTACACTGACTCGTCGGCAAAGCGGTCCGTGCTCTTCTCCTGCTTCATCAGGTCGACGTCCCAGTCGATAGTCATATAGTCGGCGTTGGTGGCAATCACGTCTCTCAGGCCAACCGTGTGGATGTCGAAACCCATCATATAGTTATCGCTATAGATGGTGTAGACATACTCAAGATATTTTGATGGGTTGTCGGTAAGCAGACGCATGGCGAGCACAAGGCTGTCGCCCTCCCCTACCGTCAAGTCGCCACCCATATAGGGCTTGCCATTAATATAAGGTTGGAAATAGAACTGCGAGGTGTTGACGATGCGGTTGTTGGCAAAGAACGAAAGGTCGAACTTGGCCGTAGTCGTGTCAAACATGATGAGGGGCAACGAGTCGTAAGTCTTGTAGTCTTTCAGCTCCACCTTATTCATGAAGCCGCCCTTGTTGCTGAAGGTCAGTTTTTGCAGCTGGTTCTCAATGGTCCAGGTGCGTTCCGATCCTTGGGCAGCACCCATGAAGATACCGTATTTGTCGCGCAGGATGTTGGTCTGCTGCTGGGCGTAGGCGGCTGAGTCCGTCCCTGCGAGGATTGTGGTGTCGGCCATCTGAGCCAAAGTTGCCGCTTGCTGTCGCCGTTCAGCTTCGCGGAGCGAGTCGATAGCCATTTGTTCGAGACGCGCACGGCGGATAGAGTCCTGGATGCGTTGTTGCTCAGCCAGCTGCTCCTTCGACGGGGTCATGAAGTACATCCAGCCGAAGAGGATGGCTGCGATGAGGATGAAACCAATTAAAGTGTTTTTATTATCCATTATAGCGTATAATTTGCGAAATAGGGCGCAAAAATACGAAAAATCAACGGACGCTTGTGGTATTATTTAAAAAAGTCCGGAATTGCACGGATTTTGGGCAAGATATCCTATGCAACATTTCCATACCGCTGGCTGATGTAGTCATATACCGCATCCCGATAGTGGTTGATGATGTCGTCGGGATAGCTTTGCGGTAATTCTTCCCATAGCAAATCACGGATGGCGACAATCAGGGCAGACCTGGTCTCCTGCTTGTCGAAGGGGTGGTCCATCGTTGCCAGCAAATGCTTAATCTTGGCCAACAGTTCCATAGCGACTTTCTTCAGTTTCTTGATATCCTCTTTAGTCAGGTCTTCTTTCATCAGTACGTCAAACATGGAGAGTTGCTCGTCGTTCTCGAAACCCTCGCGGACATAGCGTTTTTCTTCTTCGGTCAATTCATCCGACAGCTTCATCAAATTCTCGAAGGTCTTCTCGATGGTGACGCGGTTTTGCTCGTTGTTGTAGTCGTGGATGATTTCCTGGTATTTCTCATAGAAGTTGATGCGAGAGGGATTCGCAGACAGCATCTGTGCGATACGCTCCTGCAACAAATCCTGAATATCCTTCATGATAAGGTTCTTCTCACGGCTCTTGGCAAACTCGCGCCGCAACAGGTCGAAATCGATGCCGCTGATGTCGAATCGCCGTGATTCTTTCATCATATCTTCCCTTTCCTCAATCTCCAAATGGGCATTGACAATATTGTTAATCGCCACACTCAAGTCGGTGATATCGGCATGTTTGCGCTTTTTCTGCAACTCTTTGTAGATGGCTTCTATGGCATCTTTCCGTTGTTTCATCTCGGGTGTAATATCTTCACGGTCAAGATATTTCCACAACTTCAGCAGCGTAGTGGCAAAGGTGCAGTAGGTTTTTCTGATTTCCAAAGTCTCGCACATTGCATTGGCGGCCTTCTTCAACATCGACAGCTTCCAGAAATTCTCAGCATCAATCAAGCCCTCCAAGTCGAAATCATGCTCTTTCAAGAAGGTATCGGCTGCGGCAATGGTCTCTAACACATGCTTTATTAGTTCTTGTTTGTCTATTGTAGGGTCATTACAGCCTTCATGTCCCTCAGGATTGGCAGTATAGTCGGCCAAGGCTTGACGCAAGGCTTTCACAATGCCGATATAGTCGATGATAAGTCCATTGGTCTTGCCTTCAGCCACACGGTTGGCACGGGCTATGGTTTGCATCAGGGTGTGGGCTTTCATGGGTTTGTCAATGTAAAGGCACGAGAGGGTCTTCACGTCGAAGCCCGTAAGCCACATGGCACAAACAAACACTACGCGCAACTTTGACTCACCATCTTTGAACTCCTTGTCCAACTCGCGTTTCTCCATCTTGTCACGATGGGACATGATATCGAGACCCCATTTCTGGAAGGTCTGTATTTCGTTCTGCTCTTGCGACACTACCACAGCCATTTCCGTCTCTTGCATCCACTCCAGTTTACGTTTTAGTTCCTGCGCTTCCTGTTGTGACTTGCAAACTTTAATTTGTTCCTCTATAGTTTTGATTTCCCGCTGCCAGTATTCCTGAACGTAATTATACATCCTCACGCAGGTCACCTTGTTGTAGCTCACCATCATGGCTTTGCCTGAAGTCCACAGGTCGCTGTAGTGTTTGACGAAGTCCTGAGCCACGATGCGCAATCTGCTCTTAGCCGTCAGCAGGTGTACTTCTTTCGCGAACTCTCTTTCCAGCTTGGCTAACTGCGAAGCATCCATATCGCCAGCCTGCTCCAAGGCAGCCGCTATCTCTTCATTGATTTCGGGGTTCTTCAGCTCTTGCAGCTTCTCGCCTCGGTTCTCATAAAAGAGCGGAACGGTGGCCTTGTCTTCCACAGCCCGTTTGAAGTCGTAGATGCTGACGTAGCCGCCAAAGGTGCGGGCCGTGATGTTGTCGTTCGAGAGTAAGGGTGTACCTGTGAAGCCGATACGATGGGCTGTGGGCAGCAGGTGCATCAGGTTGTCGGCAAAGATGCCATTCTGGGTGCGGTGGGCCTCGTCACTCATTATGATGATGTCGTGATCGGGATAGATGGGTTCTGCCTTGGGGTCGTTGAATTTCTGGATGAGGGAGAAAATGAACGAGGGATTGCCTTTCAGTTTCGTTTTTAGGTCTTCTCCGCTGGTGGCGATGAACTTTTTGGCTTTCACGTTGCCCAACAGACCGCAGTTCTCGAAGGTGTCGCTGATTTGTTTGTTCAGCTCGTCGCGGTCGGTAAGAACCACAATAGTGGGCGAGCCTTCAAACTTGCGCCGTATTTTCTGCGAGAGGAAGAGCATCGAATAACTTTTGCCGCTACCTTGTGTATGCCAGAACACACCCAATTTACCATCCAACAACTCACGATTGCGATATTTTTCTACTGCTTGGTTCACCCCCAGATATTGGTGGTTCCGGGCCATAATCTTGGCTGTCCGTCCGCCGCTGTGGTCGTAGAGGATGAAATTCTCCAAGAGGTCGAGGAAGATCTCTTTCTTGCAGATACCGCATAGCATAGTGGGCAGTTCAATGTTACCTGCCTCCTCTTCCTTCAGTCGTTTCCATTCGTGGAAGAACTCCCATTTCGAGTCAATGGTACCCACTCGTGCCTCCAGACCATTGCTGAACATGATGAAAGCGTTATGATAGAACAGTTGCGGGATGGTGTCGAGATAGTCGCGGTAGTTTTGGTTAAAAGCATCCTCAACCTCTACGTCGTGGTTCTTCAACTCCATAAAGAGCAAAGGGATACCGTTGACAAAGCCCACGATGTCGGCCCTGCGGCGATACAGAGAACCATACACCCATAGCTCTCGGACACAGAGGAACTCGTTTTTTTCGGGCGACTGGAAATCAATGACTTTCGCTTTCACCTCTTCCGTTTCGCCGTTGGGTTTCGTGCGGGTCACAGGGATGCCGTCGCGAATCAGCTGATACTTCTGCTCGTTGATTTGCATAAGTGTCTGGCTGCTGATATGTTCCGTCATGCGCTCAGTAGCCTCTGCCAGCTGTTGGTCTGTCAACCAAGGGTTGAGCGATTTGAGCGCCTTGCGGAAATGACGTGTGAGCAGCACTTCGTGATAGTTGTTGCGGCCCAATGTACCGTCCTTGCCCAAGGTCTCTTGGTCGAAGGCATAGATGCTCTTCCAGCCGAGTTCCTTTTCCATGAACTCGGCGGTGCTGCGCTGTATCAGTTGGTCTTCGCTATAGTCGTGTGGCATAATTGCTATTTTTCAATCTCTTATTATCACTCCGTTTGGTTATTTAATCTTGCTTCGATTTCTTCTATACTTGGAATTGCTCCTTCCACTTTCACCGGATAGAATTTTTCCAATTCGTATGAAGATATGGCTATCGGCTGACTGCTCGACTCCAAAGGATTCTGACCTGTGAAATTTCCCACAACTTGTGGGAGATTTTCAACCACCTCATTATAAAGAAGATAGCATTTCTCACAATATCTGAGATTGGATGTTGAAAGTCCCTCGATTCCCGGAAATTCCTCTTTCAAATCACGACTCAGGGCATCGAAAAAGCCTGACCCGTATTTATTTTCCACTTGTCGTTCATGAATGTCTTTGCCAAGACTAAGGTTGAACAATATTTGCTCTGTGTTCACCTTTACCGCAGCCCTTATCTGACATTGGCGGTATCGCATTGCCAACGCTTTCACCCACTGCTTATAATCCTTGTCTATGATGGTTATATTCTTCATTTCTTTCTCTTATTATGTTTTTTACACTTCCATCTCCCCGCCCATCAGCCTCGGCAGCAAGCGGTCGCGAGCCTCAATAGCAATACCTACATCACCTCGAAGGGGTAAAAGCCATCCAGCCCTTGGCAACGCCATGGGCAATAGTCGACAATATTGCAACGCCCTGAAGGGGCAAAAACTTTTAATCTGATAACACATACCTCTCGTCATATTCAATATTGTATAATCGCAAAAAGGCCAAATATTCATCCCTGAAACTTTGCTTTTTATGATGTTCCGCCTGATTACCGATATAGTTGATTACATTCTCGACCTGCGATTGGCTGACGGAGAATGCGCCATAGCCTCCTTGCCAAGCAAATCTTTCATAGTTTGGTGAAAGCGTCTTTATCCAACGGCTACTGTTGCGTTTCATCTCCTCCACGACATGCGCCACCGTCTCCGTTTTTGAGAACATTATCAACGCATGAATGTGGTTTTCCGTCCCGCCTACACGCAAAACTTGACAACCCGTTGTGTTGACAAGCTGACCGATATAGCTATGCACACGTTCCAAATGCTCCGTCTCGATCGTCGGACTGGTGGTTTTTGTGTGGAAAACAATGTGCAGGTATATTTTACATAGCGATTGCGACATGTTCTTCAATTCTTTTGCCCCTTCGGGGCGTTTGTGGTTTGTTCATGATTCCCGTTTCGCCCAAAGCGTTGCTCAGGGCTGACAGCTCGTTGGCCTTTCAGGCCGTCCAAGTCTATCTCCCTGCCCATTAGCCTCGGCAGCAAGCGGTCGCGGGTTTCAATAGCAACACCTGTATCGCCCCGAAGGGGCAAAAGCCCTACAGCCCTTGGCAACGCCATGGGCAATAGTCGACAATATTGCAACGCCCCGAAGGGGCAAAAGCTTTTAATCAGATAATACATACCTTTCATCATATTCATTATTGTATAATCGCAAAAAGGCCAAATATACATTATCAACGCATGAATGTGGTTTTCCGTCCCGCCTACACGCAAAACTTGACAACCCGTTGTGTTGACAAGCTGACCGATATAGCTATGCACACGTTCCAAATGCTCCGTCTCGATCGTCGGACTGGTGGTTTTTGTGTGGAAAACAATGTGCAGGTATATTTTACATAGCGATTGCGACATGTTCTTCAATTCTTTTGCCCCTTCGGGGCGTTTGTGGTTTGTTCATGATTCCCGTTTCGCCCAGAGCGTTGCTCAGGGCTGGCAGCTCGTTGACCTTTCAGGCCGTCCAAGTCTATCTCCCCGCCCATCAGCCTCGGCAGCAAACGGTCGCGGGCCTCGGTGAGAAGGCGGATTTGGAGAGATAAATTTACTTGTTTGTTTATGATGGCAATTGCAGTCTTATAAAAAGCCTCTAAAATTTCATCATTTGGAAGCAGAACAAAGAAATCCTCAAGGAATGATGTCCATGCAAAATTAATGATATTACCTGCACTATCTTTCTCAAATTTCTTCATGTCACCTGAAATACGGCAATATTGCATCGCAAAGTAACAAAGAATAGAGGTGCATTTATTTGAAAAGGCTACTTTTTTGCAAAAACTCGCACAAATAACATCTTTTTTGTAGAAATCCAATATCTGTTGCGTGATAAGATACATTCTACCAACAGGTTCCTTTTCGCTGCCACCAGAGACTTCAAAAATCAAATCTCCATCTGATAATGTGCGTTCTTTTAGATTCGATTCCGTATGATACCTAAACGGAATATCATCAAGATTGCCACATCTAAGTTTTGAAATATCTGTACCTCTTATTACAAAACCTTCTTTATCATATTTTTCCTGTGGTGATTCTTTTCCCCAACCTCCACCTATTGATTTAGTCACTAATTCTCCTAACTTCTTCCTCTCCCATCCCTCCGGCAGGCCATCCACCATCTTGGTGTTTTCATGCCCGGGGAAGCGCAACTCAACGAACCATTCCTTGTAGAGCCGCTGCGCCGCTTCCTCCAACAGCTTGATCTGCTTCTGGTAGTTCTCTATCAGGGTGTCGTAGCGGGAAAGGATTTCAACAATTCGATTTTGTACGGAAAGCGAAGGAAGCTCTATAGGCACGTCACTTAATATTGATGTGTTCAAATTCAGCATTGTAGCACCTATGGCATGTTTTTCAACCCAACCAATAGTTTCCTGCTTTTGCAACTGAAAAAACACAAACTTAGGTACAGCAATTTGAGTATTGATAGTCACTCTTAAACATCCCGTTCCACAAAGCCAACCAGCTTGCAGTTTTGTCGCAAAAGCACATTTCCCGACATCACCTCTCCTAGCATAAATAATATCACCCTCTGAAATCACATGTCTTGACAGTCTTTTCACATGGTCATCTTCAACGCGAGCAATGGAAGTTTCAGAAATGCAACCATTAACAATATCCTTGGGCATCACAACAGGAGTGCCTTCATCAGAATAATCAGACTGATGTAATTGAGATCCAAAGGGACCTGTCTGGATGGTTGATGCAATCTCACCCAACTTCACTTTCTTCCACTCGCTCATGAGTTATCCTCCTTTCCATCATTTATCACCTTCATGCCGTCCTCTTGTTCATAATAATAGGAATAGTCTATGCCCTTCATAAAGATTTCGCGGTCGTCGATGCGGTCGGTCAACGCTTGGCCCAGCAATGCCTTTATGCGGCTTGCATCGGTCGCGCTTCTGTGCATGGCGTCAAGATACTCTTTCTTGTCAATCTTGCTCCAATCCACACATCTCTTCATCCTTCTTTTGAAAATCAAGTCGAGCCAGATGCGTGTCGAGCGTCCGTTGCCCTCCATGAAAGGATGCGCCATGTTCATCTCCACATATTTTTCCACAATCTCATCGAAAGTCGTTTCGGGCATCGCCTCAATCATGCTCAAATTCTGCAAAAGATATTCGGCACGGCAAAACAAGGTGCCGCCTTTCGAAATGGTTTTGGTGCGTAACTTGCCCGCAAAGTCGTATAGCCCGCCAAAGAGGTAGGCATGAATCTGTTGCAGACACTGCACCGTGCCGGGTTCCATGCTATCCATCAAACCACTTTCTATGAGTGAATAGGCCTTTTTCTTGCTCTGTCCGTCGATGGAATTGTCGCTGTAGGTGAACCAGTCGAGGAAAGCACCGGCTCGATTGTTGGGATAATGTTTTGCCAAAGTCTGCACACCCTCAGCATCCAATGCATCGGCAGCGCGTTGCTTGCCGTCGGGGGCTTGGAATTTGAAGTCGTGAGTGACACTCACGAGTTGAACACCATCAGCAGCGAGTTTCTTTTTCAGCCAACGCCAGTAGTTACCCGCTTTCACATAGTCCTCCTCATTGTTGATAGCACGCACAATATCAATGGCCGAAAACCACCATTTGCTATGTTCCTCGTCCCAAACAGCCCTCACTTCTCGGTCGTTGAAAAAGCGTATGGATTTCTTGGTCATTTCAGTTCCTCCCAAGCTTTTTGTATATCGATTCTTATCGTTTTCTTCCACTCGCTCATGGGTTGTCCTCCTTTCCATCTGATCTTATTGTCTCTTCCTGCATTTGCGTATTCTTTTCCATGCGTTTTCATTTTTCGTTTTGAAGCCTAAAGAACTCTTTCTGTTGCTCGATTTCGCGACGAAGTTCCTCCTGCGTAGGCATATAAGTAAGATACTTGGCTGCATAGAGTTGGTCGCTGCCATTGAGTACGGAGTAATGCGCCACATCCTCATCGGTTTCGGCACAAAGCAATATACCAATAGTGGGATTATGTCCCTCAGGGCGCATCAAATCATCATACATCTTCACATACATATCCATCTGCCCAACATCCTGATACCTGAGTTTGGCGGTTTTCAGGTCTATGAGCACAAAGCATCGCAGATGATAATTGTAGAACACAAGGTCGATATAATAATCCTCTTTTTCCGTATGGATATGCTTCTGGCGGTCAACAAAGGCAAATCCTTTGCCCAACTCCATCAAGAAGGGAATCAGATGGTCAATGATACGTTGTTCAAGGTCACTCTCTGTATAATCGGTATTATTCTTAAATCCCAGAAACTCGGCAACAACAGGGTTTTTCAGATACTCCAATTTATCTTGCAAAGGCGCAGTAAGTTTCTGCATTTCATCATGCACCACTTCCTTGTTCGCTGAACGCAACAGCCGATGGTAATACTGGCTGCTTACGTTACGCTGCAATGTGCGTGTGCTCCACATTTCACGTGCTGCCTCTTGTTCATACCAGTTGCGAGCCTCCTTGTTGTTTTCCTGCATGATGACACTATAATGGGTCCAACTTAACCTCAAAGGTTGCGTTGGCTTCAATTGGCCATACACATCTGTTTCTGTAAAAAATCCCGTCAGTGATGGGACAATTTCAGATTTTCCAGTCACTGATTGGAAAATCGAGTCTGGCATCAATTTTCCTGTCACTGATTGGAAAAAGTTTGGATGATTCTGATAAAAGGACTGAAAGAGATAAAGGTTACTTTTCTTATAGCCTCGTCCATATCTTTCCGTCAGACTCTTTGCCAAATTAGCTACCACCTGCTCGCCATATTCAGCTCTCTTATCTTTAAGCACTTCATGCTGAATGCGCATCCCCAACAACCAGTTACGTTTGATGAGGGTTTCGTTAACTGCATAGTATGCAGCTGCTTGCGCCTGATCAATAATGACGCAAGCATCTTGTATCAAGGATTGTGTCACAATTTGCGACACTATTCCGTGAGTCTTTTCCAATTCATTCATTTCAGTTCCTCCCACTTTTTATATATCGATTCTTATCGTTTTCTTCCACTCGCTCATGGGTTGTCCTCCTTTCCTTTAAATTCAGCAATCCATTCACGCAGTTTCTGTTGGAGCAAGGCCTTGTCGGGCAGGCAAAGCGCATATTGTTGGGCATAG
>CAMYYB010000065.1 GCA_947303335.1 uncultured Bacteroidales bacterium
CCTCGTAACCGGGGGCCATCACCCAGCAGTGGTTCATGATGGAACGGTCTTCCTTTTCGGCAGTACCGACGAACATGCTGTTGCGGTCGATTTCTTCGTAGAGCATGTTGGACTTCTTGGTGTTGATCTTGTTCATAGCCTCGACGCCACCGATGGTGTCCTTCAGCCACACGAGGGTCTCGTGCATCATGAAGATAGGCAGTACGGGCGGGGTGTTGAACATGCTGATGTTCTTGGCTTCTTCAGCAGCGTGGGTGCGGAAGTCGACCATTGTCGGCAGCGGGTTCATGTAGGCGCGGTCGCCAATGTTGCCGAGGATGTCTTTCTTCACGATGACGAAGGTCACGCCAGCGGGACCGACGTTCTTCTGGGCGCCACCGTAGATGAGGCCGTATTTCTTCACGTCGACGGGACGGCTCATGATGTCGGAGCTCATGTCGGCGACAAACATCACGTTGTTGATTTCACTGGCATCCATGTCGCGGCGAATCTCAGTACCGTAGATGGTGTTGTTGGTCGTGATGTGGAAGTAGTCAGCGTCGGCAGGGACGGTCCAACCCTTCGGGATGTAGCTGTAGGTCTTGTCTTCGCTGGAAGCGACAATCTCGACCTTACCAAACAGCTTAGCTTCTTTGGCGGCCTTCTTGGCCCAGACGCCAGTCTGGAGGTAGGCAGCCTTGGTCTTCATCAGGTTGGCGGGCACGGTGAAGAACTGGGTGCTGGCGCCACCACCGAGGAAGAGGACTTCGTACTCCTCAGGGATGTTGAGGAGGTCACGCCACAGTTGACGGGTCTCAGCCATGATGCGCTCCCAACCCGGGGTGCGGTGTGAAATCTCGGCGATACCGATACCGGTGTTGTCGAAATCATAGAGTGCTTTGACGGTGCTTTCGATAGCCTGCTTGGGCAGAACGCAAGGACCTGCGTTGAAATTAAAAGCTTGTTTCATTACGGTTTGTTGTTTAATTTGTTGGTTTTTAATTTGTTGAAATTTATTGATTAAGTTTAATAACTTTTTAATTTTGCTGCAAAGATAAGAATTAAAAGTGTGTGCAGATTGTTTTATGAGAATTATTGTTGTTTTATTCCTTTATCCACCTTGTTGTGCCGACAGCTTTCTCCGATTTCACAGTAACGAGGTAGAGTCCGTTGGCCAAGCTTTCAAGATTGAGGTCGGTGCGGCCTTTTGCTGTGCTGCGATGCACTTCTTGGCCGAGGCTGTTGAAGACCGTGATTTCGCAGTCTTCTTCAGGCAGGTTGATGCTGAACTGGCCCTTGTTGGGATTGGGATAGATGTTCACGTTGCTGAGTGTGTTCTCATCGGTGCCGACAAGCTCAAGCGTAAACAATTGCGGCCAAGCATCACAGCCAGAAACGACGAGCTGCATGTGGGCGTAGGCACCCAGATTGTCGTCAAATTCGATGGTGGCCTTACCGTTTTCGTCGGTATAGGCTACGCCAACCACTCCAAATTGATCCAGGCCGTGATAAAGGGTGCAGCGGAAGTTCTTCAGCCCCACACCGTTGTTGTCAGAAACGGTCACATTCATCGAAGTCATGCTTGGGAAATACTCATCACCGTATTCGGTTTCCACCCAAGGCTCAAACGGTTCATCATGCCAAGGGCTGACAGCCACGTCGCCCATCATGTTGAGGTCGTAGAAGTTCCAGCGCAGGGCACCTTCCTCCCATTGTCCGGGGGCGTTCACCCAAGGGGCGGTCTGTATCTTGCTTTCTTGCAACGCCATACCTCCGTAGGGGATGTGGTCGTTATAATAAGCGTCTTCTGTCTCGCGGGCAAGGTGGATGGCGGGGCCTTCGGTCTGGCCTTCGTTGAACCAGCCGTAGCGCGAGTTGCCGAAGGTGGCCACAGCGAAGTTGCTGATCTTGGTCATGCGCTCCAGGATGCAGTCGCTGCTGAAGTCGCCGCAGATGCAGCCCGAGGTGTGGAAGAAAGTGTAGTTGTGGCTCACGCCATTGGCGCCGCTGAAATTGTTGTCGGTAATGTCGCCGTTGTTCCAGCCGGCCACGTAATTCGTGTTGGCATGACCGTCGTGGTGGACGTACTGCGTGCCGGCATTGATGGCGTTGCGGAGGCGGTAGCCGCTCCAATTGCCTTCCTCGTCGTAGAGGCGGGTAAAGTCATAGTCCTCAGGGATGCCAGTGGTGGTGTAGCCGTTGTCGTCGTGGGTGCCAATCAGCAGTTCGAGGTACTGGCTGCCGTTCGTCTGTGGGTTGTCGTATAGATGCTCGCCGCCCATTGTCACCTTGCGGAACTCGCCCAGGACGGGTTCGGCCTGATAGGAGAAGGCTTTGTGCATCATGTTGTCTAACTCGCTTTGGTTGCTGAAGCACATGCGTCCAATGCCGATTTCAGGCAGCAGATCGTCTTCGCCAATCTCGCCCCAGCGGTTGTCGCCGTCATCGTTCCAAGTGCCGTCTAAAGCAGCATAGTAGAGGTCGGCAGGGATGTCAGAGTCGTCATAACCGCTACCGCTGTCCACATGGCAGAAGAGGCCGCGATAGGGAATGTTGGGCACGTCGCCCGCGAGGTTCACCATCATGATGCCGTTCTCTTCGTATTCTTGGATGATATAGTTGCGCAGCTTCTCTGGGTTGTCGCGTCCTTCCATTGTGTTCAAAATAGTCTCAAGGTCGGCGACACGGGTACGCAGGCCGCGTTCTTCGTAAAACTTGATATAGGCAGCGAAAGAATTGACGTATTGCTGACGGGTGATTACCAGCAGTTCATAGCCGCCCAAAGTACGTCCCTTGCTGTCATAGCTTTGCAGCATCTCAGGGTTCTGGGCGAGGCGCATGGCGCGTTGGGCGTTGCCGTTGTTGAGCCACAGCTTGCGGCTCATGTCGGTCTTGGCGGCACCTGTTGTAACTCTCACGGTGGCCTTGGTGGCATATCTCACTTCGCCAGTGGCTGGCACATACTGCACGGGCGTGAAGGCCGAGAAGGCGAAACCTACGCCGTTCAGGTAATGGGTGCTGAGGTTGCCGCAGGCTTGGGCGGGATAGACGCTCTTCGAGGAGTACAGAGCCTCGTCCTTCACGAACTGTTTGCGCACGGGGTCGGAGTAGGTGAGGGAGGTCTGGTAGGGATAGAGACTGTGGCAGCCTTCCAAGGTTTGGAAATCGGAGAGTTCCACCTCAATGGCAAGGGCTTGGGTGCCTTCAGGCAGCATCAGGCTGATGCTATGCCAGGGGAGTGAGGGCTGTCCTGCGAGGGCACTCTGCATACAGTCGGTGAACTGGATTTGTTCGTAGCCTTGTATCATGCTGACAGTAGGCTGGTCGAAGTAATAGGTCTGCTCAATAGTCTGCGCCGTCGCAAAGAGGCTGACCATCAGGCTCATAAGGATTGAAATTGTCTTTTTCATTTTGATATGGTATAAGTTATTGTTCAACAAAGTGCAAAAATACAAATTTTTAGAAATCATACGATAATAATGTCAATAAACAATAAAATAAGATGCTTACCCGTTGGCGGAATTAAATTTACGGTTTACGGTTTTACACCTTGGAGGGAAATTTTTCGTTTCTACTTGCCAAATTCGGATATTTTGCTTACTTTTGCAACCGCAAACACAAAGCCCGAATGAGATAGGAAAGTATTTGTAACTATCTGTTTCTCTGTGAGATATACAATGCAGATAGACTTTTTAACTTGATTTCTTTCATAACTCATTCATTCACAATCCATTAAAGTATAAAAGACGATAGCAACTCTATAGCAACGCTATAGTAAGGCTATAGGCACTGTATAGTACCTCTGAGGTAACTTCGAGGTAACTATGAGGTAACTTCGTGATTCCTCCCTGTGGGTAGCGTGTAGGCAGGAGGATGAACTTACCTATCGGCGGGATTTCCCAATACATCATGGACTTCCCAACGCTGCGCCTTGCTGAAATTGAAGGTGGCTGTGGCGCGGATGTCGGCTACGGAGGCAACCTTGCCCGTGTTGGTCACCGTGATAGTGGCAGTAAAGCCATCCTGGTTGGTCTTCACGATAGGTTTGGAGTAACTGAAGGTCGTGTAACTCAAACCACGAAGAGGCAGGAAACTTCACTAACTCGTCCTCATTTTGCGTAGTATTTCGTCATGAGGTCGGTGAGCTTATCGGTCACCCAGTCGTACATCTCTTCACGATTGTACTTTTGTGCTACGCTACTGAAGTGTTGCAGCAGGCTCATGGCCTCGTCGATGTCGTCGGCGTAGTAGTCACGGAAATAGGGCGTCATATTGCTGTAGTAGCGTGCCTTGTCGTTGAAGTTACCAGCGATGTCGCGCATAAACTGGTCGCCTTTCTGCATGTCGCCGCTGATGTAGTACATCTCTGGGAACTGGTAGCAGCGGATGTCGTAGGGGAACTTGTCGTTGGGGAAGAACTCCTGGAACTTGTCCATGACGATGACGGCAGAGTCGTATTCTCCGTGGTTGACCAAAGCCTGAGCGAGGCGCGAGTAGGCCTGCTGGGCATAGACGGAATTACGCACGCTCTCGCGGTCGGGCACCACGCCTTCCTGGTTCATGCTGCCCCACTGGGAATTGTTAATCAACAGGTCGTAGCTGCCTTCGCGGTAGACACCGCCCTTGACGTAGTTATTGTAGTCCTCTGCCTCAACAGGGATGAAACGGTAGGTAAGGCCTTCCATGTGGAGGTACTTGTCAATGCCGAGTACCCTCGACATGTCGCTGAACGAGGTGAAGTAGACGGGACGTTCCCAGTTGTTGCTGGCCATGAAGTCTAACAGCAGGATGGCATTCTTATAAAGGTTTCTGTCCTTGATTTCCCATTCGATTTCGTCGACGATGCGGTCTTGCATGCTTTCGGGGACGATGCCGTTGCGGATACAGGCTTCTTTGTCAACGGTGAGCTTCATGCTGCGGCAGGGGATGTATTTATAGGTTACACCGTAGTATTGCTTGACGGCTTTGGGGTTGTGGATGAAGTCGATGAGCTGTTTGAGCTCGATGCGTTTTCCGTTGAAGCGCTCGTCTTCCTCGACAGGTAGCGACTCGTTGATGCCGTTGTCGTATTCCTTGGAGCTAAGGGTAAGGGGCAACTTCTCCGAGTCGTACACCTTTCGACCCATCTGGTGGGCATACCAATAGCCGCTCGACAGCATATAATTGACCACACGGACGTCGGTACGGAAGCCTTCCACCTCTTGTATATACCACAAAGGGAAGGTGTCGTTGTCGCCACGAGTGAAGATGACGGCATTGGGCGGCAGCTGGGCCAAATAGTTGCGGGCCCAATCGCGTGCCGAGGTCTTGCCCGAGCGGTTGTGTTCCTCCCAGCCGTTGGCAGCCAGCACACAAGGTACAGCCATAAAGCATACCAGGCCGACAGCAACGGTGGCGACCATAGTCTTTTTCTTCATCAGTTTGTTCACCACATCGATGAGGGCGATTACACCATAGCCCATCCAGATGGCAAAGGCGTAGAACGATCCGGCATAGCTGTAGTCACGCTCACGGGGCTGCTGCGGGGTCTGGTTAAGATAGATGACGATGGCAAGTCCTGTCATGAAGAATAGGAGGAAGATAATCCAGCTTTGCTTCTGGTCGCGCTTGAGCAGCCAGACGAGGCCTATCAGACCTAAAAGGAGGGGTAGGAAGTAGTATTTCGTCCTACCGGGGTTCTGCAGGCAGGCGGGGATATTGTCTTGGTCGCCGAGACGGGCATTGTCAATGAAGCTGATGCCGCTGAGCCAGTTACCGTGGTTCAGCTCGCCCTGGCTCTCGATGTCGTTTTGACGGCCTACGAAGTTCCACATGAAGTAGCGCCAGTACATCCAGTTGCATTGGTAATCGATGAAGAACTTCAGGTTTTGCCCGAAGGTGGGCTTGTTGACCGTGACAGTCTCGCCCCGGTAGTTCCTTACCCTGACGGGTTCGCCTATGATGTTGCCGTTGTCGCTCTTGCGGTAGTTTTCATACATTTCGGCATGTGAGCCTTTCTGCGTACTCCACATACGGGGGAAGAGGGTCTTCATCTCGCTGGGATAGACGGGGAGGCTGCTCTTGTTGTCGTCGGTAATGACGTATCGCTTGGCTTCCTTGTCCTTAACGTAGATGGGGGTGCCGTCTTTCAGACCCGTGATGGGAGCGTTGTAGTAAGGGCCATATAACAGCGGCCAGCTACCATACTGCTCACGGCGCAGGTAGGAGAGCATGGAAAGGGCGTCTTTTGGCTCGTTCTCGTTGATGGGCGGGTTGGTGTTGGCACGGATGACCAGCATGAAGAACGACGAATAGCCGATGAGAATGAACATCAGCGACAGGATGGCGGTGTTCCATACCACTTTATTGCGCTTGCCGGTATACCACAGCCCCCAGACGATAAGCCCGATGAGAAGGGTAAAATAGATAATGGTACCCACGTTGAAGCCCCAATGGACCGTGTTGACAAAGAACAGCTCGAACTTGCTCGCGAGGTTGACGGTCTGAGGCACAAGGAACATGTTGAGGAACCACAACAAGGCCACGGATACGAGACCGGCCACGACGAAGCCTCCAAACGAGGTCTTCTTCCATTTTTTGAAGTAAACCACATACACGAAGGCAGGCACACACAACAAGTTGAGCAGGTGAACGCCGATGGACAGGCCGATGAGGAAGGCGATGAAAATAATCCAGCGGGTGTTGTGCGGGTCGTCTGCCACCTGTTCCCATTTCAGGATAGCCCAGAAAGTGACGGCGGTGAAGAACGAAGACATGGCGTAGACCTCACCCTCGACGGCATTGAACCAGAACGACTCGGTGAAGGTATAAGCCACCGCGCCGACGAAGCCAGCCAGCAATACACCTATTTTATTTATCCACGGGGCATCTTCGCCCTCTTTCATCCACACTTTGCGGGCCAGCATGGTGATGGTCCAGAAAAGGAAAACGATGGTTAGGCCGCTACATAGGGCCGACATCACGTTGACCATCATGGCCACTTTGGTGACATCTCCGCCTGCAAAAAGCGAGAAGAAACGTCCGAGAAGCTGGAACAAAGGTGCTCCAGGCGGGTGACCTACTTGAAGTTTATAAGCTGTTGAGATGTACTCGCCACAGTCCCACCAACTGACGGTAGGCTCAAGCGTGAGGAAATACACGATGGTGGCAATCAATCCTGCCGCCCATCCTGTGATGTTGTTTAACTTTTTGAAAGTCATATCGGTATAAAACTGTTTGTTGATAAATTACTTTGTTTTGACTTTTGCCAAACTGCAAAGATAGGATAATTTGGCTTATCTTGGGATGAAAACGGCAAAAAACACTCGATATTGAGTTTATTTGAAGTTTTTTCTTGCACATATCAAATTATTCCGTACTTTTGCCCAAATCTCAAAAAAGTAACTTGTCAAAAGAAATCTGAAATACCAAACTTGTATAATGGAAAAATTATTGCTTTTAGGGGATGAGGCCATTGCACAAGGCTTCATCGATGCTGGCGGCTCAGCCATCAACAGCTATCCGGGCACGCCCTCAACCCAAATCACAGAGTATGTTATCAACTCGAAGCAAGCCAAGGAACAAGGCGTGATTGCCAACTGGTGCGCCAACGAGAAGACCGCCCTTGAGGCTTCCATCGGCGTGGCCTACGCCGGCAAACGCGCTATGACTTGCATGAAACACGTAGGTCTTAACGTGTGCGGCGACCCCTTCATGAATGCTGCTATTATTGGCACAAAGGGTGTCCTCGTCGTCGTTGCCGATGACCCGAGCATGTTCTCGTCGCAGGACGAACAGGACAGCCGCTTCTACGGTCACTGGGCCATGATCCCCATGCTGGAGCCTTCAAATCAACAGGAAGCCTACGACATGGTTCATTATGGCTATGACCTGAGTGAGAAACTTGGTACACCGGTTCTTTACCGCATCCCGACCCGTCTGGCCCACAGCCGTGCCGGTGTGGTGCGCAAACCCGTCCGTGCACAGAACGAGCTTACCGAGCCAGCCGATGCCAGGTCGTTTGTGCTGTTGCCGGCTAACGCTAAACGCCTCTACCGCGACCTCATCGACAAGCAGCCTGCTTTCACGGAGGCTTCGGAGACTTCGGGCTTCAACAAGTACATCGACGGTCCGAAGAAGAACCTTGGTATCATCACCACAGGTATTGCCTACAACTACCTGATGGAGAATTTCCCTGATGGACAATGCCCCTATCCTGTCGTGAAGGTGACACAATATCCGCTGCCTTTCGACATGATCAACAAACTGTACGACGAGTGTGACGAAATCCTCGTGCTTGAGGATGGACAACCCTTTGTGGAAGAGAAGATCAAAGGCTTCCTCGGCAAAGGCAAGAACGTCATGGGCCGTTTGGACGAGACCATCCGCCGCGATGGCGAACTGAACGCAGAAAAGGTGGCTAAGGCGCTGGGTATGGATGTGCCTACGATGTACAGCGTGCCAGAGGTGGTGACCAACCGCCCGCCTGCGCTCTGTCAAGGTTGCCCTCACGTCGACAGCTATACCGCATTAAATGCTGTGATGGCCAACCATAAGGGCGGCAAGGTGTTTGGCGACATTGGTTGCTACACTTTGGGCTTCAATATGGGTGCCATCCAAACCACCGTGTGCATGGGTGCTTCTATAACGATGGCCAAGGGTGCCAGTGAGGTGGGTATCTTCCCGAGCGTGGCGGTCATTGGTGACGGTACTTTCGGACACAGCGGCCTGACGGGTCTGTTGGACTGCGTCAACGAAAAGGCCAACGTCGTCGTCATGATTCTCGACAACGACATCACCGCTATGACAGGCGGTCAGCCTTCGTCGGCTCACAACAAGATTCGCCGCATCTGCGAGGGTCTCGGTGTCGAGCCTGAGCATATTCGTGATATCATCCCGCTGCCCAAGAACCACGAGGAGAACGTCAAGATTATCGAGGAAGAGGTGAACTACAACGGCGTTTCGGTCATTATCCCGCACCGCACCTGCATCGTCGAACTGAAGAAACACATGAAGAAATAACCTTAAACTCTGAATACAATGAAAAAAGATATAGTACTTTGCGGCGTGGGTGGCGACGGTATCGTTTCGGTGGCCAAGATTATCTCTGATGCCGCTCTGAATATGGGAATGTACCTGAAACAATCCGAGATTCATGGAATGTCGCAGCGTGGCGGCTCGGTGTTCTCGCACCTCCGTATCTCCGACAACGAGATTTTCGCCGATGTCATCCCTGAAGGTCATGCTGACATCATCCTTTCGTCCGAGCCTATGGAAGCCCTGCGCTATCTGCCTTGGTTGAGCAAAGAGGGTTGGGTCATCACCAACAGCGACCCCTTTATCAACATCAGCAACTATCCCGACATGGAGAAGATTAACGCTGAGTTGGGCAAGTTGGAGCATGTGGTCTCCTTCAATGCCAACGAGATTGCCAAGCAGCTGAAGGCTCGTTCCAACATGGTGTTGTTGGGTGCTACGGTGCCTTATCTCGGCATCTCGATGGAGAAGGTCGAGGAAGCCATTGCCCACATCTTCGGCAAGAAAGGCCAGGAGGTCGTCGACCTCAACATCCAGGCCGTGCGCGCCGGCTATGAGCAGGCGACGAAGTAAGCCTTAACCTATGAGAATGAAAAAGAGCCTGTCGCTAAGCGGCGGGCTCTTTTTCTGTTGTCTCTTGGTTCGCCTCGGGTTCCTTTGTCTCTTTGACTTCCTCCAAGGTGAACTTTCCTTCCTTGAACTTGATTTTCTTTTTCACCCTCAAAGGTGCGATAATCAGCACCATTAGGGCTTCGAGGGCGTACTTCAGCCAGGGGACGAGACCCGTGACGATGAGCTGGAAGACGATGAGCAGGATGGAGGCGCTGACAAAGATGGCCTTGCCGTAGCTCTTCTTCCTGAAAATCTGGATGAGGCTGAACACTAGAAGTACCGACAGCGCTAGTTGGATGACTTGCACCAAAAACTCCCATGAGCCCAACTCCATCTCGCCTTGGTTGAAATAATAGGTGTCGAAGTAATATCTTCTGAACACCATAGCAGTAATCTCAAAGGCCAGCAGCAGCCCATAGTAGGTGATGGCAAAGGTGGCCGCCAGCTTCATCGCCAGCGTCATCTCGGGCTTTAGGTTGAAAATCTTTCCTTCGTTGACTTTCTTACTCATGGTTGGTCAGGGTTTTGAGGCGGGTTTTCCAAAATTTCCATCCGCTTGAAGTAAAGGTAATACATCAGGATGAACAAGACCGTCAGGATAAGTTCGGAGAGGAAGTTGGACTGGGGCTGCTTGGGGTAGAGATAGAACGAGGCATTGATGAGCAAGAGGAGCTGGGAGATGGCATAGATGTGCAAACCCGTCTTGTTGCCCTTGAACATCCGAATCACCCCTACTAAAGACCCGACAAATAATAGTGTCATAAAGAGCCAGTACCTCGAATCGATTTGCGACAGCATTTTCATGCCTTCCAGCATCATTTCTCGCTGTTCTTCGCTTATCATGGCGGAATAGGGTTCCATTATCTCGTCAATTTGTCCGTTTTGCATCATCTCGCTGATGTGGGGGACAGAGATACGCATCACCAGAGAACTAATGATGTTCCAGCAGGCATTGATGAAGGACAATACCAGCAAGATGGTAATGCTAACCGGGCGTTTATTCATGTTCTGTTCGTTCATGGCACAAGTTCAAATTCGATACCGACACTCCAAGGCGAAGGCTGAATGATTGCGTAGTTGCAGGTAGTGTTAATAGCATAGGGATGGCCAATGATGGGGTCGAATTGGGTGACGACCTTCGAAAGACGACACCTGCCGTAAACGCCGATGTTAAACGTGTTGGCGATGCAGTAACTGATGCGGGTGGCGATGCCGTACTCAAAGAGATTCATTGCCTTGCTTTGCTTATAAAGCGTGGTTACTTGGTTGTGATAAGGTTGTGGGTTGCTCATTTGACCGTTTGGGTCTGTCCAGACAACGGAATCTTCAGTCTTGACGCGACGTGTGGCATTGATGCCGCCATACACACCCAAGTCCCAGTTGACACCCCACATACGAATGACGATACGCTGGAAAAGCTCTCCACGCAATTGCATGTTGCGCATGATGGTGCTGTAGTTTGCATTTACCTCAGCACCTTCGATTTGAGAGGTCGGAGCATAGATAAAGCTGTTGTTTTTTGCAACGAACCGGTTCCAGTCGATGCTGAGTCCCATACCTATTTTATAAGTCTTGCCGTACATCCAGCGGCGACCGAAGGCGAAATGGCGGTTGAAGCCGTTCCATGGTTGATTGGCAAGGTCGTAGTCATATTGGAAGAAGAGGGACTTCTGCCAGCCTTCCTCTTTCACTTTCTTGAACGTGCCGTCTTGACCATGGATGCGACTGTTGTTGGCTGCGAGGTTGATGTCGCCTCCCATACCGCTGATAGGGCAGGAATCATAGAAGCCATTGTAGCTGACATTGAGTTTTTTCCCTTGTCCAAAGTCCTTGTTTTCCAATTTGATGCCAGTTGTATCGGGATACATTGTGTAATAACCGATGAGTACACCGTCTGCACCTTCGACATTGATAAACACATTTTGGTTTTCGATGATTTTGGGAACGACAATCTTCACTCCGTCCTTCTCCTGCACAAAGGAGAAGGAGCGTTCGGCTGGTTTCAGGTCGTCAGTAAAGTAAGCTGCTTGAGGTACACCGTAGCCGTATGCATAGTCAAAATAGGGGTAGAGGTCGCATGATTTCAGGATTTCTTCTTTCATCTGCTGGCCGTTCAAGTCACGACGGGTCTGCCAGGCGCAGGCGCAAAAGCCTGCTGTCAGCGGACTGGCAAATGAGGTGCCGAAAGCCGACGTGAACTTGCCATTGCCAGGATTAGCCACTTGGGCTTCACCAAAAGCCACCACATCGGGCTTGCGACGTTTGTCGGCAGTGGGGCCGTATGAGCTGAAGCTGATATGGCGGTATTCTTCCAAATTGGCATCGATGCCACCTACGCAGATTACGCCCTCGGCATCGGCAGGGGTTATGATGGTCATCCAGCGTTTGTCGTCGCCTTCGTTGCCGGCTGAGTTGCAGATAAGTATGCCTTTCTCGACGGCTTTCTGTGCGGCTTTGGCCACGTATGAGGTGCCGTCCATGTCTTTGGTCCAGTGGCGGTCCTTGCCGTAGCCTAAGGAGCTGTTGATGATGTCGGCACCGTTTTTGTCGGCCCACTCGGCACCTTGTGCCCACCACACCTCTTCTTTAAAGGGCTCGGGGTCGATCTCGGTACGGGCTAACAGGAACTCGGCACCTGTGGCCAGACCCATCTTCTGCCCCTCGGCGTTGATGCCGGCGATGCAGCTCAGCACCATCGTGCCGTGGGTGCTCCAGCCGTATACATTGTCTTTTCTGTTGGGGAAGTTGTAAGTTTTGATTATCTGATGGTTATCGCGCAGATGCTTAAAGGCGGGGTGGGTGTCTACTTTGGGAAAACCACCATCCATCACACAGATACGCAAGCCTTTTCCGTTGATGCCTTTGTCGACGAAATACTGTCCCCCGAAACGCTTCAGTTGGTCGGTGAGGAGGTCTGTGTTGACTTCGTCATTGCGAGCACAGCGCGGCATTCCAGTATTGTCAAGTTTGTTTTGCTTCGTTCCTTGCAATGACGCAGGAGTCCCGTTGGAAACAATCTCTTGCACTCGGGCCACAAAAGGCAACAGGGCAATCAAGGCGGCGTTGTCGTCTGTCGCTTCGATACCTACTGCGTTGAGCCAGCGCGACTCGCCGAAGACCTCGGTGGAGTAGGAGCCTACCGTTGCTACATAGCTGTCATTCAGCGGGTAGTTACTGATGTCGTAAAGGTCAGCACCGTTGCGTTGGTAACGTTCGATGGCCTTGGCATCGAAATAGGAATAGGGGTCGAAGTGGGTGTTGTTTTTGTCGGTGAAAAACACCCAGAAACACTTTTCTTGTGCCATTGCCACAGTCGAAAAAAGGGCAAAAACGGCAAGGATGAAAATTTTTCGCATTTTTTTCGAAATTTGCGGCAAAGGTATGGATTTATTTTCTATTTTTGTCAGCAAATAGAATTAAACGCTATGCCTATGGAAAAAAAACTTACCAAAGAGAAATTTGAAATCTTCATGATGCTTTGTGCAGCGGGCATCGACGGCAACATCTCCATGAACGAATTGGAACGCATTTGCATGCAGTTTGACGAAAAGAGTTACAACGAGGTGTTTGACTCGTGGAAGACGATGACCAGTCCTGCTTGGCTCAGTTTCTTCAAGGAGCATAAGGATGAGTTCCTGAAAACCCAGGAAGAAAAGGTCGCTTTTATGGCCGACATCAATGATATCGTTTCGGCTCAGGAAGGCGAAGTCAACCTCAAGGAGAAGAACTTCATGAAGGTTCTTGAAATGCTCATTAACGACGAGCTTTAATGTATTGTCGCTAATGAAAAACAATAGGCTTCGCGTTGGTTTATCCCCGACGCGGAGCCTTTCTTCGTTCCAAAAAGCCCGTTTTCTAAATTAGAACCTTTCTAATCTCTAAAAAGTTGCTGTATTATTTGGAATGAGCAGATAAATTCCCTATTTTTGCAGCGTTTTTCATAAGGTGTATCCTTTTGACGGACAAACGAGAGATCAATTTTTCAATTACAACCTTAAAAACAAGGAAAATATGGCAAAAGTTAAGTCTTTAGCAGAACTGAAAGCTATGAGAGAAAAGCTTCAGTCGAACCTTGACCTTCGCGAAAAGAGCAACGACCCTGACTCTTTGGTGCAAATCAAGGTCGCAATGGCTACCTGCGGTATCGCCGCTGGTGCAAAACAAGTTATGGAACACATGATGGAGAAGGCTGACGAGCTGAAGCTCGGTATCGTCTTCACCCAAACTGGCTGCATGGGTTATTGCCACGCCGAGCCCACCATCGAGGTGAAGTGCCCCGGCAAGGACCCCATCGTGTTCGGTCATGTCGACAACAACCGTGCTGATGAAATCCTCACCAAGTATGTCATGAATAATGAGATGGTCGAGGGCGTCATTCCCGTGAACTACGAAACTATCTAACTAAAAATTCGGAGGAATTTATATGGCAAAAATCAAGATGCACGTGCTCGTCTGCGGCGGTACTGGCTGCCAGGCTTCGGCAAGTGCTCAAATCATCAAGAACTTCGAGGACATTCTCGCCGCGAAGGGCTTGCAGGATGAAGTTCAGGTGGTCAGGACCGGTTGCTTCGGCTTCTGCGAGAAGGGACCCATCGTCAAGATCATGCCTGACAACACGTTCTACACTCAGGTGAAGCCTGAAGACGTCGAGAAGATCATCAACGAGCACATCATCAAGGGCCGTAAGGTCACCGATTTGCTCTACATGGACCCTGAAAACAGGGAACACGTTGCCGACTCGAAGCACATGGGCTTCTACCGTAAGCAACTGCGTATC
>CAMYYB010000066.1 GCA_947303335.1 uncultured Bacteroidales bacterium
ACCTCATCACTGTTGTCAGATAAATGACCTCGCGGAATTGATTTCCGCAAAAAAATGGGGCGACATCCTTATGGATGCCGCCCTTTTTTTTATTTTTGCAGCATCAATTTCTAAGATATGAAAAGATACATTTTTACGCTCTTTGTCCTTTCCCCTTTGATGGCTTTGGCTCAATTTGATAGTTATTTTACAGGGACTTCGCTTCGTATTGACTATTGCTTGACAGGCAATCGAAATCACACGGTTTATTCACTCAAGGAACTTATTCAAGAACCTTATTGGAGTGGGTCAAAATCCAACCTCATCGACAGACTTGAGTATGGTAACTATCGTGTTATGGTATATGAGTCAGGGACAGACCGCCTTTTGTTTTCCAAAGGATACCAAAACCTGTTTGGTGAATGGCAGAGGACACCTGAAGCATTAGCACTCACAAAGACATTTGAGGAATCGGTCATTGTTCCATTCCCCAAATCAAAGGTTGATATTGTGTTGTCGTATAAGACTTGGGAGGGTGAACTCAAGGAAGGCTTTAAGTTTACCGTTGATCCTCACGATTATTTCATTCGTGACTATCATAACTTTCATTTGCCTGTCTATGAAGCATGGATTGGCAACGATGATATTACAAAAGCAGTGGATATCGTGTTGCTCCCCGAAGGTTACACACAAGAGGAAATAGGCAAGTTTATCAGGGATTGTGACTTTTTCGTGGAGAGTTTGTTTAGTATCGAGCCTTACGACCGTTATCGTGAGAGTTTTAATATGCGTGCTGTGTTGGCACCTTCAGTAGAGTCTGGATGCACCATGCCGGGTGCCCATGTATACAAGAATACTGCGATGCAATTTGGTTTCTGGACTTTTAATTCAGAACGTTATTGTATGAGTATCGACAATAGGGATATCCGTGACCTTGCTGGTCAAGTGCCTTACGACCAAATTTATATTCTTGTCAATACCAAGAAATATGGTGGCGGTGGCATCTATAACTTCTATTGCTCCAGTTCGAGCAGTAATAATTTCTCGGCTAAAGTCATTGTTCATGAGTTTGGGCACGGTTTCGCGGGTTTGGCAGATGCCTATTATAGTGATGAGACGGGTTACGATCACGTATACAATCTTAATGTGGAACCATGGGAACCCAATATCACCACTTTGGTTGATTTCAGCCACAAATGGGGTGACATGATGGACAAAAAAACTCCTGTTCCCACTCCTCGTGTTCCGAAGTATGTGAATACCATAGGCGTTTTCGAGGGTGGAGGCTATGAGGCTAAGGGCATATACACTTCTCACATGGACTGTCTGATGAAGACCTTAGACGGCGATCACTTTTGCCCCGTTTGTCAACGTGCCATTGAACGGATGATATTGTATTATTCGAGATGAATTATTTGGATATCGTCATTGCCGTCGTCCTGTTTCTCTTTGGATTTAAGGGACTTCGTAAAGGCCTTGTCATTGAGATAGTTACTTTGTTGGCATTTGGCGTAGGCATTTATGGTGCCATGCGCTTTTCAGACTTCACGGCTGACCGTTTGCAGGAGGTGATGACCATTCAACCCCAATACTTGAATACCATCGCTTTTGTATTGACATTTATTTTGTTGGTTGTTGTTGTCAACCTGATTGGACGGGCAGTTCGAAAAGCCATTCATTCCTTGAACCTTGGCTTTTTCGATCGTTTGGGCGGCTTCTTGTTTGGTGTAGCCAAAGGCGTTTTATTATGTAGCACTTTCGTTTTGATACTCAATAATCTGCAATTCATGGGCTTGATTAAGGATGAAGTGAAAAAGGAATCATATCTTTATCCTTACATTGAAAAGACGGTACCGTATCTCTATCAAGGCTTTGATTTGGTCAAAGGGGTCATTCACGACTTCAATGAGCATGATGCTCCAGAAGGGGATTCTATTGCTCCTGCGACGAATTCGACCGTTCTTGTGTCGCTTTGAGATAGCAGGAACGACATAAGGGCTCGTAGCTCTCCGTTTCGCCAAGTATTACCAACTTATCGCCAGCTATGGTGCGATGGGAGTATTGGGCTTGACTTCCGCAACGTACGCAAATGGCATGCACTTTGGTGACATCTTCAGCGATAGCCATGAGTCGGGGCATGGGGCCGAAGGGATTCCCTAAAAAGTCCATATCGAGACCAGCCACAATGACCCTCACACCTTGGTTGGCCAACTGTTGGCAGACGTTAGGCAATTCGTCGTCAAGGAACTGTGCCTCATCAATTCCAATCACATCTACGTCGTTGGCATAGAACAAGATTTCATGGGCACTTTCCACAGGAATGGAGTGCAAGGCTGTGGCATTGTGTGATACCACATCCTCGTCACTGTAGCGTGTGTCAACACCTGGCTTGAAAATTTCCACCTTAAGTTTGGCGATTTTGGCACGTTTCAAACGACGTATCAATTCTTCAGTCTTGCCTGAGAACATCGAGCCGCAGACTACTTCAATCCAGCCTTGCGATTTGTTATGAGAATCTTTTTCAATGAACATGCTAAACTAACTAAGAAAAACTGTAATTTTACACGCTCAAAAATAGACAATAATCCTATATGAATGATAATTTCAGTGCACAAAAAGAGAAGCTAATTGCCATTAATCAAGAAATCAGCCTGTTAAGACAGCAGGTCAATTACCTTCTCAGGAACGAAAAGCCGCTCGGGCTGCTCGATTTAGACGTGTTGATGAACAGGACACATACGGTGTATGATTTGTTATGTGCCATACAAGTGGGCGATACTGCTGGCGAGGAAGAAACCGATTTCGACGCTGATGCTTTTCTTGGCTTGTTTGGAGACCAGATGCAGAAAACGCAGGAAGAAAAAGAGGATACTTTTACCCCTGAAGAAGAGAACGAAGAACCCGCAGCAGCAACTGAATTAGCCGAAGTGGAACCTTTAGACGAACCCAAGGAACAACCCGAAGGAACATCTCAGCCCGTAGAAGCACAGACACCAATGTCACAGTACGAGGAGCCGATTCCAGCGAGTGATGAATTTGGGCTTTTCTTCCGCTTTGAAGACGAGCCTCAGAACGAAGAGATGGAACCTGAACCTGTAACAGAACCTGAGTTGGCCCCCATGCCTGAGCCTGAAGCAGAACAGTCAGAGGAATCCGTAGAGCAAAGGTCAGAGGATACCTTCGTGGATGAACCCATAGTGACGGACGAGGGCAAAGTGGTGCATTTTGTTGAGGAGATTCCTGAAGAAGAGATTCCAGCCCGCGATTTGTTAGATGGCGATAGTATTCCGCGCGACAATCCTTTCGATATGCCCCGTATGGAAGATGCCAGCGAGGAGCCTGACTTTGAACTGACTTCGACGGAGACTTTGGGCGAGAGTCTGATGCATGAAGACCATTCTTTGGCTGCCCGTTTGCAGCAGAATCCTGTTCATGACCTGAAATCGGTCATCGGAATCAATGATAAATTCTTGTTTGTCAATGAGCTGTTTGGAGGCAGCATGGAAAAGTACAATAAATCCATTGAGAATCTGAACGACTTGAAGACTTTGAACGGTGCCATGATTTACCTCAACGAGTTGAAGATAGAGTTGCAGTGGAACAATAGCAACGATGCCTATCAGAAACTTGCTGAACTGGTGCGGAGAAAATTTGAATAAAAACCGATATGGGCAAACTGTATCTTGTTCCCACGCCTATCGGCAATTTGGAGGACATCACCCTGAGAGCCATACGTATACTGAAGGAAGTAGATGCCATCCTCGCCGAGGATACACGTACTTCGGGCAATTTGTTGCGTCATTTGGAGATTAGCAAGCCTATGACTCCTTTTCACATCCGCAATGAGCATCAGGTTGTGGAGCGTATCGTTGATCGTATTGCCGCAGGCGAGACGTTGGCATTGGTTACCGATGCAGGCACCCCGGCCATTTCCGACCCGGGCTTCCTATTGGTGCGCGAATGTGTCAAACGGGGTCTTGAAGTGGAGTGTCTGCCTGGCCCTACAGCCTTTGTGCCGGCTTTGGTCAATTCGGGACTGCCAGCCGAGAAGTTTATCTTTGAGGGCTTTCTGCCTCATAAAAAAGGGCGACAGACCAAGCTACAGGCTGTAGCCAACTATCCCTACACCACAGTTCTCTATGAGTCACCGTTTCGTTTGTTGAAGACCTTGCAACAGTTGGCTGAGGTATGTGGCTCTGAGCGGCAAGTCGCTGTTTCGCGTGAGTTGACTAAGATTCATGAGGAAAATGTCCGGGGCACTTTGGCTGAGGTCATTGGGCATTTTTCACAGAAAGACATAAAAGGCGAAATTGTCATCGTGTTGGAGGGTGCTGCTGCAACCCGTCCTGACGATGACGATTCCGATGAAGAATAGGTGTCTTATTTCATCAGTTTTCCGAGAATCCGTTGCCAGAAGTTTGGCTCGACGTGTTCTTTTTCGAGTTGACGCTGGTATTCCTTGAGTCTGACATTAAGGGTGTTTTTCACACCGTTGGAGGTGTAAGTGGCTCCTGTGACAGCGTCTACCTGCTTATCCAAAGCTTCGTCAACAGTGAGCCCGTCCCAGGCTTGGTAAAGACCTGCAGCAACTACGCGCTCGGCAAAACGAGGGGTCTCTTTGTTAGGCAACTGTACAACGGTCTTGATGCGGCCTTCAGCATCCAAAGCAATAAGCAATGGGGTGTTGCCATTGTAGCCTTTCACCGCTTCGGTGTACGGCATGGAGTAAAGTAGGGTGCCAATCACTTCGCCTTGTGCATCCTTGATTTGGTAAAACGAGGTGTCAATGGTATGAACTTCAGCGGCTTCGCTGAAATAAGGCGTGACTCGCTCCAAAGGAAGCTCAGGGAGCTTGACAGGCATCTGACCGCAACTGCTATAAATAAGGGTGGAGGTAAGGAGCAATCCACCTACAAGGGTTCTGAAAATCTTCATTTTTGATTCCTTTTGAAATTTTGTGCAAAAGTAGTGAATTTATTGTTTACCTTTGTGGCATCAAATGGATTTAATATGTTAGTCATTGGTATCGCAGGCGGATCAGGCTCAGGAAAGACCACCGTCGTCAAGGAACTCGTCAGACAACTCCCGGATAACTCCGTGTCGGTCATCTCGCAAGATGCTTATTATTACGATAATGGCAATAAGACACCAGAGGAAAAGAAACAAATTAACTTCGACCATCCCGATGCCATCGAATGGGACTTGCTCATCAAGCATCTTGACCTCCTCAAGCAAGGCGAGACCATCCCAATGCCCATCTATACCTATGTTACCTGTGCCCGTTCGCAAGAGGTCATCTATGTGCATCCCACCGAGGTAATCATCGTGGAAGGTATCATGGTGCTGACGCAGGAGGAACTGCGTAAGCGTATGGACATCAAGGTGTTTGTGGATACTGACAGTGACGAGCGCTTGATGCGTATTATTCGTCGCGACATTGCAGAGCGTGGCCGCACTTGGGAGGATGTGCTGCGCCACTACCAGACTTTCGTCAAACCTATGCATCAGCAGTTCATTGAGCCGACTAAGCGTAGTGCCGACATCATTTTGCCTCGTGGCTCAAGCCCTGTTGTCGTTGATATTTTGGCTTCAAGAATTAGGATGCATTTGGTGAAATAAAGAAGAATTCTTCTTTGAAATTCACGAAATACACCCTTTGTTGCGCACGTGTCAAAGCGGTGTATATCCAGCGTAAGTCCTCCGTCTCAAGTTCATCTTTTTGGTTGAAAGCCGAGTCGATGAAGACACTGTTCCATTGGCCGCCTTGGGTCTTATGACAGGTAAGTGCATAGGCAAATTTCACCTGTAAGGCGTTGAACCAAGGGTTTTTCCGCATTTCTTTGTAACGCTCTCGGCGATTGGGGATGTCCATATAGTCTTCTTCAATGGCGGCATGAAGACGTTGGCTTTCCTCTTCAGTGAGGGAGGCACTATTGCTATTCAAGGTCTCCAAGAGGATTTTCGCCTCGATGTTGGGTTGGTCGGGATAGTCTACAAAGCTTAGTTCGACATCGGCAAAACGGAAACCATATATCTCTTCGAATCTGTTGATTTTACGTAACTCGGCCATATCGCCGTTGGCGATGAAACTGATGGCGGCATTGCCATCGGCCCAATAGTAGTTGTTTTTTACTATCATCAGACGGTCTCCTGTGGCAATTTCGCCTTCGATGTTCAAGATGCGGCCTCGAATAGCTTGATTGAACATATTGGCGCGTTTGTTGGATTTGCAGATGATGACGGCTTCGTTGTCGACATTCTCAGAGAATACCTTATAGAGCAGTTCTTCGAAAGTTTCAGGCTCAATCTTTCTCGTGTCGGGAAACTGATCCGTTTCGAAGAGGGGGAGGGTGTATTCGTATGCGTTTTCTTTTAATCGCTCGCGGATTTGAGTGGCATTGTAAAGGATACCTGATTCCAAAGCCTGACGTTTCACTTCAGTAAGTTCGAAGGAGGCGGCTGTGATGGGAAATTGTGATTTCAGGTAGTCGCAGTCCAGAGCTGGACTCTCTCGGCTTTCAACAGGAGGCAGTTGTGCGGTGTCACCGATGAGGAGCAGTCGGCATCGGTCGCCCGTGAAGACATACTCAAGCAGGTCGTCGAGGAGACTTTTGCCACCAAACTCACGTTGCTCGCCAATCATGGAGGCTTCGTCGACGATAAAAAGGGTGTTCTGGCTTTTGTTCTCGCCTCTCGTCACACGCATGGAGCCGTCTGGAAAAGTCATGACTTGATAAATGCGTCGGTGTATGGTGCTGGCGCTTTGGCTTGTGTAGTTGCTGAGTACTTTGGCAGCTCTGCCTGTGGGAGCGAGGAGGACATATTTCATCCCTATGGAGGGCAAAGTCCTGACCAAAGTCTTTACCAAGGAAGTCTTTCCTGTTCCTGCATAGCCTCGTAGGATATAGGCGGGGTTGGGTTTATTGGAGAGCAAAAAAGCGGCCAAGTGATACAACACTGTGGCTTGCCCCTCAGTAGGCTCAAAACCGAAGGACTGTACCAATCTATTGTATAGTTCATTGCGGTTAAGCATGGTGGTTTAGAAAGGATAACCAATGCCCCAACAAAGTTTCAGGTTTTTGATTAGACCATTGTTAAATCGCCAATAGCTGCCCGCGTCATTCATGTAAGGATTACGTAAGGCGTACGCCAAATCGAGGCGGATCAGGAGGAAGGAGGCGTCGATGCGAAGACCGAAGCCTGCGTCTAAGGCGATTTGTTTGTAGAATGAGTCAAAACGGAACTCGCCGTTAGGCATAGTAGGGTTGGGTCGGTAGGTCCAGACGTTGCCGGCATCAGCAAAGACGGCTCCATTGAAGATGTTGTAGATGGGGAAACGGAATTCTGCGTTGAGTTCCAATTGCATGTCGCCGATTTTTTCGATGTCCTTGTCTGTGGGTACATAGCCGCCAGGCCCAACGCCTCGGTAGTTCCAGCCACGAAGGCTACTGGCACCTCCAGCATAGAAGCTACGTTCGAACGGCATGTCAAGGGAATTGCCGTAGGGAATGCCCAATCCGATAAACTCTCTGAAGACTAACCAGTTTTCTCGGCCCAAATCGATATGTTGGCGTATATCGAAACTTCCTCTGACATACTGGGCATAGCGTACACCAAGCAATTCATGGAAGCCTTCCGACACACCGATGAGTTTGGTATTGTTGAAGAGCGAAAGGAGGTTACCGCTCGTTTCCAAATCGGTACGACAATAAAAGAAACTGCCTTGTTTGTTCAGACGTTGCGTGCTGTAGACTATTGCGTAGCGTGCACCAAGCAATAAGTGGTTGGTGTATTGGTCTTTCTTGCGTTGGTTGGTCTGTTCATCAAGGTAGGTCTGGAAAGTTGGGTTGATATTTGAGATTTTTACGCCGTTGTAGTAGATGGGAGACAGTGTGTGTCGCACGCGGTTACTGCTCTTCCAGTCGTAACTGTAGGAGGCAGTGGAGATATAGCGTGAATAATAGTATCGGATTTGCATGTTGTAGCCGAGGGCGATGGAGGTGCTGGGCAGATAGTCACGGGCGAAGTCGGTATGCTTGATGAAACTTAGGAATCTTGGAAAGTGGAGGCTGGCCGAGATTCCGAATTCATGTGTGTTGAAGATTGTACTTTGGCCTTCACTTTCACCCATGTCGAGGCGGTTTTGGGCTTCCATGCCATATTTTAGGCTAAGTTGGAAGGTTTCTGCGCCTCTGAAAAAGTTCTTGTTGCTGTAGGACAGGCTGCCCTTGATGCCCAGGTCGGAATCGGAGCGGGTGCCTTCGGCCTGAAGGGTGAACCCGTGTTTGTTGACTTGTTGCATAGTGATACGGCAGTTCAACAGATGTAAGGAATCCCCAAAGCTCGGTAAGGTGTCGAACTCGATATTCACATTATTGAAAATGCGGTAATTGCTTAAGGCTTCATAGGTGCGGGAAATATTGTTCAGTCGGTAGGGTCTGTCTTGGTAGATTTGTACGGAAGAGGCGTAGGTTTGCGGTCTTACCTTGGGCTTGCCGTAGTGGTAGCAATTCAGGGTGTTTTTGACTCTGCGACGGCCTAACTCCACGGTCAAGGTAGTTGAATCGGAGATAGTTTGGTTCCTGCGGTAGAGCGAGAACTCAGGGTACACATCGATTCTGTTGATTTTGTAGATTTCGTGCGCAAGCTTATCGTTTTTGACGTGCATCGTTACTTTCATCGAGTGGTTCATGAAGTTGCTGTCCACTTCATAATAAATCACATCACGGTTAAAAAAATAATACCCCGAGTTTTTTAGCCGTTCTGTGATAATGTCGCGTTGGTCGTTCATGTCGTAGGCGTTGTAAATCTGTCCTTTCCTCAATGGCAGTGCAGTACTGTCACGCATGATATAACGTTCCATCAGACTGTCGCCAATATCATATTCCAATGCATTGACGTAATAGGGCTGGTTGGGATAGATGTGATAGGTGACGATGGCTTTCTTGTTTTGCAATTCTACGCTATGGGTTACTTTTGAATGGAAATAGCCTATATTGTCGAGATAGCGCATGATTTGCTTCGATGAGTTGTCTGCTTCGCTTTGGTCGTAATACACAGGCTCTTTGCCGAAGTTCTTGTTCAACCACCGAAAGAATTTACTGTTGGGATGCCGTTGCGTCTGGTAATAGAACCAGGCAGGGCGGTTCGATTGGAAGAACTCTTTGTAAGGTTTTAGGGTGATATACTTGGAAAGCCCTGATTTACTGACTTCCTTATACTCATTTTCGACAACGACCTTGTTCTTCTTGACCAGATACTGTCCTTCGGGTACAAACCGGCTGATGTTGCATGATGACAAAAAGGCAACCGACAACAAGAACAAGACGATATGTATTTTTTTACCTTGCAAGGGATGAGAGATTTGGCGCAAAGGTAAGAATAAATCTTTTACACCACCTCAGCTACGGTGAAATTGCTACCGCCTATGAAGACCACATCTCCAAAATGTGCAGCATTAACAGCTGAGCGGTAGGCGTGACCTACCGATTCGTACACCATACCACGCAGGCCCATGTCGAAAGCTTTTTCAGCCAGTATGTTGGCATCCAATCCTCTGGGAATGTCAGCTTTGCAGAAGTAATACTCGCAGTTGCGGGGAAGAAGCTGCAAAACACTGTCAATGTCTTTGTCGTTGACCATACCGAGTACGAAATGTAGTTTGTTGTAACTCATTTCGGCCAGTTGCCTGACGACCTCATTTATACCTGCCACATTATGGCCCGTGTCTGCAATGGTGAGTGGGTCGTTGCATAGGATTTGCCACCGACCCATAAGGTGGGTGTTGTGGATGACTCTCGCGAGACCGTCACGGATGTCATCATCCGACAGATTGAATTTGTCACGTAAGATGTCGAAAGCGCACATCACTGTGGTCAAGTTCTTCTGTTGGTAGTTTCCCAACAAAGGGATACCAATGGCTTCCATATAGAGCTCGCTGTTCTTCCAGACATCGAAGCGTTGCTCGTCATAGGATTCAATATGAATCTTGTCGCAGTCGAAAATTTGGTCAGCGAAATAGATGGGACTGCCACATTCCTTGGCTTTGTCGATAAAGACTTGCTGTGTCTCGGGATGGGTTTCGCCGATGACGACGGGGATGCCAGGTTTGATAATGCCTGCTTTCTCGTAGGCGATTTTGGCGCGTGTGTCACCCAAGAACTTCATGTGGTCGAAGTCGATGTTGGTGATGATGCTTAACTCGGGAGTGATGAGATTGGTGGAATCGAGCCTTCCGCCCATACCTACCTCGACAATAGCGATGTCAACCTGCTCTTTTGAGAAATAATCGAAGGCCATACCTGTAGTCATCTCGAAGAAAGAGAGCTGCATGGCCTCAAACTGGCTTTTGTAGGTGTCGACGAACTGCATCACATTCTCTTGGGGAATCATCTCGCCGTTGATGCGGATGCGTTCGCGGAAGTCGCGTAGATGGGGTGAGGTGTATAGCCCTGTCTTGTAACCAGCTTCTTGAAACACGGAGGCCAGCATGTGGGAGACGGAACCTTTGCCGTTGGTGCCTGCAATATGGATGGACTTGAAGTTGTTTTGTGGGTTGTTCAAAAGTGTGAGTAGCTGGATGGTATTGTTGAGGTTAGCTTTGTAAGCATCAGCTCCAATGTATTGGTACATTGGGAGTTGGGAAAACATCCAGTCAAGGGTTTCTTGGTAGGTCATGTTTAATTGTTGATAACAAAGTTGTAGGTAATAGTGCCATGTTGTTCATCGGGCGCATTAGGGTCGACTGCAAAAGAAGACCGTAAGGCGGCCTGAATCGCTTTTTGGCGCATCTCGCTGTTGATAATCGTTGTGCCTTTACGGGAGACTTCGGCTCTAACGACCTTTCCGGATGGGTTGACCCAGATGTCAACTACTACGGTGCCTTCTTCGCTGAAGTTGTCGTCAGGACGGTGCAGGCTTTTGGCACCACGACCTCCTAAGTCATAGCCCATGCCGTTGCCTTTGCCGCCATTGCCCTCATATTGCTTGATGCCAGCCAGTCCGTTGGGATTGCCTTGGTCGCCAGGTTGCCCTGTGATACCCTCCGAACCTCCAGCCTGCGGATTGTTGTTGCCTTTAAACAAGGCTCTTTGATTAACTGTAGGTTTGGGCTCCTCAGCAGGCTTCTCCTGCTTGGGCTTGGTGTTGTTAGGTTTCTTGAGGGTAGGAGCCTCTTCGTCGTTTTGCGTGACAAGGTCTTCCTTGCTTTTGCTTTGCTGTTGTTGAGGTTGGGCGGCTTGAGGAATGGCGGGCTTTTCAGGCTGGATGTTGCCCATGCCTTGGTTCATCATTCCCAAATCAACCTCAACGCCTTCCTCGCCAGGCAAGGGCAGATGGGTGCGGAAAGCCATCAGAAAGAGTACCAACAAGGCCAAAGCATGTACCATGATGGTACCTGCTATCGCTATGCCTTTGTCTTTCTTTTCATTGTCGTTCATGGATGTATCTCCTATCGTTTTTGCGAGGTGGCAAGAATCACTTTGTGGTTGTTGTTGGTAGCGTTATTGATGTCGTTGACGGCATCAATAACGTTCACGATGTACTGCACAGGTACGGATTTGTCGGAACGGAGCACCACGGTGGCTTGGCTGTCGCTGCCGATTTTGGCGTTGATGTATTCCATGAGTTGGGTTTGGTCAACAGCAGTCTCTTCGACGTAATACTGATATTGGTCATTGATGTAGACCGTCACGGTCTGCTTAGCCATAGTCTTGCTGTTGCTCGAAGGCAGCATGAGCTTGATGGCGTTGGGCGCGACGAGTGTGGAGGTCAGCATGAAGAAAATCAGCAGCAGGAACACCAAATCCGACATGGACGAGGAGTTGAACGTGGGTTCTACCTTATTTCTTGATTTGATGGCCATAGTACGCTGGTATTATGCGGGTTCGTTCAAGACATCCATAAACTCAGTCGCTTTGGCTTCGAGCAGGTTGACGACTTTCTGGATTTTCGTCGAAATGATAGCGTGGAAGAAATAGGCAATGATGCCGACAATCAAACCGCCGACGGTGGTCACCATAGCTTCATAGATGCCCGAGGAGAGTAACTCAATGTCGATGTTGTTGCCAGCCATTGACATATTGTAGAAAGCACGAATCATGCCCGTAACAGTACCCAAGAAACCAATCATGGGAGCAGCACTGGCAATCATGGCGAGGATGCTGACACCGCGTTCCAACTGTGCGACCTCCAAGTTACCCACATTTTCGATAGCCGAATTGATGTCGCCCAAAGGACGTCCGATGCGTGAGATTCCTTTCTCAATCATGCGTGAGATAGGCGTGGAGTTGCCTCTGCATAAGGCTTTGGCGGAATCGAGTTTGCCTTCTTTCATGTATTCGCGGATGCGTTCCATGAAACTGTTGTCGTATTTCGTGGCGCGGGTGACGGCCATGTATCGCTCGATGAAGATGTAGACGGCAACGACAGACAGAATGGCCAGCAATACCATAATCCACCCGCCTTTGGTGGCGAGGTCAAGGATAGAGAGCTTGATTTCCGTAGGTTGTGCTACGGTTTCTGCGGCAGCGGTGCCCAGGTCGTTGACGGTCTGTTGGATTTGCAATAGGTTCATTTGTTGAAATGTTGAAGGTTGAATTAACTACTTCGGATTCTTGATTTGTTGGATAGAATACGGGTATGGTTGGCGTTTTATTGTGTTAGCGCATATCAATGATGTCGACACGAGGATGGGCTTTTTTGTCAAAAGTGAAGAAGTCTTTGTCCAGTTCCTGGTCAAATTTCATCTCGTCGATAGCGATGATAAGTTTTGTACCATCTTCGATATATACATCCAAGCCCTTGATTTCCATTTTGCTGGCGTTGGCTTTCAGTGTCACGCGGCGGTATTGGCCTTTAGGGTTGGCCAGTTCAATGGTGGCGACACCTTTGTCGTCAATACCAGTCAAGGTGGCGGCATAACTTTCGTCCAACGAGGTGAGCAGTTTGAGAGGGGTGTTGTCGACGCCATCCTCGGCATTGCTCATCATGACTTCTTTTTCGTCAACAAGATAAGTCCAGATGGTCTTGCCGTCTGAGATAACCTGCTGCTCTACCATCTCAACCTTATAGGCATTACCTTGCAACCAAGCTTTGCCTTGTTGAGGGTCTGAGGTCTGGTCTTCGGCTTCAATTTGGTATTGGAAAGTCATTTCTAAGTTATTGTGACTTTTCATTTGGTTGACCATGAGGCGGATGAGTGTCTCGGCATTGTTTTGGGCAATAACTGTCTGTGTTGCAAACAACAAGAACAGCCCAGCGATAAGTTTTCTTGTTTTCATATTCAAATTCCGTTGTCTTTGTTGTAAATATCCCGCAAAATCTGTTCCAAAGCAAATTCGTCCTTGACTTTTACTTCACGAGATTTGCTTCCTGAGAAGGCTCCTACGATGCCTGCAGCTTCCAACTGATCGATGATGCGGCCTGCACGGTTGTAACCGAGCTTCAGCTTGCGTTGGATCATCGAAGTGGAGCCTTGTTGGGTCTGAACCACGATGCGGGCTGCTTCTTCAAAGAGGCTGTCGCGTTCCCCTTCGTTCTCGATGTCGACACCTTCACCTTCCTCCTCGGGCACCTCAGGCAGCAGGAAGGGTTCGGCATAGCCACGTTGAGCTCCGATGTATTCAGTGACGGATTCCACCTCTGGTGTGTCGATAAAGGCACATTGCAGACGGACGAGGTCGTTGCCAGTGGACAGTAGCATGTCGCCGCGTCCGATAAGTTGGTTGGCACCGCTTTGGTCGAGGATGGTCTTCGAGTCGACTTGTGAGATGACGC
>CAMYYB010000067.1 GCA_947303335.1 uncultured Bacteroidales bacterium
ATGAGCGTTTCGAGGCAGTGACAAGTTATATGCATCGTGTGATGAATGTGCTTTTTTCCAGAACGGACACGGGCGCAACCTGTGATGTTTCGATGGTAGACGAGGCCGTCGAGTTTATCATTAGGCTCTCTTCCGACACGTATGAATCTCTGCTTTATCAAATGCCTGAGAAACAACGTTCTCTGTTTCTGGCTATTGCAAGAGAAGGAAAAGCTAAGGAGATCACAAGCGGGGCATTTATCAAAAGAAACAAGCTTAATTCTGCCAGTAGCGTAAGCTCTGCGTTGAAGGGACTACTGGATAAGGATTTTATTACTGAGGACAAGAATGTTTATTCGGTATATGACCAGTTTTTCGCCTTGTGGCTGAAGTTCAAGGGACTTATTTGATACTCGTTAAACACCTATTTATTATTGTTTATGCTCTCCAACCTAAAAAAATACCATATCATCCTTGCGTCCAAGTCGCCGCGCCGACAGGAACTGCTGCGCGGCATGGGTGTGAACTTTGAGATTCTCACTAAGGAAACACCTGAAGACTATCCTGCTGAATTGCCTTTGGATGATGTGCCGAAATACCTCAGTCTGCAAAAATCGCTTGCTTTTACGAATGAGGAATTGCCTGCTGATTATCTGCTGATTACTTCTGATACTGTAGTGATTTGTGAAGGCGAAATTTTGGGCAAGCCTAAGGATAAGGCAGATGCGGAACGCATGCTGCAATTACTATCGGGTAAGACCCATCATGTGGTGACGGGTGTCACGGTGCGTTCTTCGGAAAAAACGGAGTCGTTTGCGGTGCGGTCCAATGTGACTTTTGCCCAACTCGATGCGGAGGAAATCGATTATTACATAGAGCATTGCAAACCCTACGACAAGGCAGGTGCCTATGGCATTCAGGAATGGATTGGCTATGTCGGTATCAGCGGATTGGAAGGCTCGTTTTACAATGTAATGGGCCTGCCGACACGAAAGCTTTACCAATGTTTGAACGGCTTTTGAATTGGCTGTTTGATGGTTTTTATTAGATTTTCCAGGATTTCTTGCCCGAAAGGACAATTCCATTGTTGCTTTTTTCTATCTTTGCAAATTATTAGCAAAGAGATGAGCGAAAAGCGATACAAAATATTGATTACCAACGATGACGGATATGCTGCCAAAGGTTTGCGTAAGCTGGTCGGGTTGATGCGTACCCTTGGCGATGTTACTCTTATTTCTACAGACGAGGTGATGTCGGCCAAAAGCCACTCGTGTACCATTCGTGACAGGTTATATGTCCGCCTCGTTCAGGAAGAGGAAGGTTTCAAGGAATACCGTTGTAACGGCACTCCTGTTGACTGTGTGAAATTGGGCTATCAGAAGTTGATGCCTTCACCACCGGATTTGGTCGTCTCGGGCATCAACCATGGGATGAACGCCGCTACAACAGTAGTCTATTCGGGCACCATCGGTGCGGTTATCGAGGCTTGCATGAATGGTCTGGCTGCCATAGGCTACAGCCTTTTCAGTCTTAATCCTGATGCGGACTTTGACCATGTTGACGCGGCTATCCTTGAAATCACAAAAAAGGTGTTGAAAGAGGGCCTGCCAAAGGGCGTTTGCCTCAATGTGAACTTTCCCAAACGCTGCGAGGAACCCTTGAAAGGTATCAAAGTCTGCCGTCAGGCGGCCTGCCGATGGGTGGAGTTTTTCAACGAGTTATATGATGAGAATGGAATGCGATACTATAATCTTGATGGTACCTTCGAGAGTGATGACGTCACACCCGATACAGATCTTTGGGCTTTGCAGAATAACTATGTTTCCGTTGTGCCTACCTGCTTTGACTGGACGGCACACGCCTGTATAGAACCGATGAAGAATTATGAACTATTAAATGTAAGACCATGAAAATCAAAGATAATTTTTGGATTGGACTGTTGGTTGGCGCAGCCAGTTTTGGGCTGTTTTTTCTCTTGTTAAGCCTCATCAATTGGAAGTCGTTAGGGGCTTTTTCCGACCGGGCACCTTATCTGTTGGCTTTCATTCCAGGGGTCGTCCTGTTCAGGATGATGCTGGTGAAGTGGAACCTTGACAAGATGGGTCGAGGGGTACTTGCGGTTACGATTGTGGGAATGTTGCTGGTGTTCTTTCTTATTTAAACGGTAAACCTATGAGATACTATATCATAGCAGGGGAAGCCTCGGGTGACTTGCATGCCTCCAATCTTGTCGCTGAGATTAAGCAGAAGGACAAGAAAGCGGAGTTTCGTGGTTGCGGTGGCGACTTAATGAAAGCCCAGGGCGTGGAACTGTTGAAACATTATCGGACGATGGCTTTCATGGGCTTTGTTGAGGTGGCTGTCAACCTCCGCAAGGTGCTGGGCAATATTGCCCAATGCAAGAAAGACATCCTTGACTACCAGCCGGATGTCATCATCTTGGTGGATTATCCGGGCTTTAATCTGCGTATCGCTGAGTTTGCCCATAAAAGAGGCATCAAAGTGTGTTATTATATCTCGCCGCAGGTGTGGGCATGGAAACGTCGGCGTGTGTATAAAATCAAGAAGTCAGTGGACAAGATGCTGGTGATTTTGCCGTTCGAGGAAGAGTTCTACAAACAATATGGTGTGGATGTCACCTTTGTCGGCAATCCTTTGCTTGATGAATTGGCCAAGTTCGGTCCGACGAACCGATCTATCTTCTTGCGGCGCAACAGCATAGGTGAGAAGCGTGAAATCATCTCCCTGTTGCCCGGTAGCCGCAAACAGGAAGTAAAGCGGATGTTGCCTGAGATGCTGAAGGTGATTCCTGATTTCCCCGATTACCAATTTGTTGTTGCCGGTGTCTCTTCCATCGAAAGGGATTTCTACAAGTCTATCATTGGAAATGCGGATGCTTTGCTGGTAATGGACCAAACCTACGAGCTGTTACAAAACACCAGTGCTGCGGTGGTTACCTCGGGAACTGCCACATTGGAGACGGCTCTCTTCACTGTGCCTGAAATTGTATGCTACAAAGCCAATTACTTCAGTTACCTTATTGCCAGATGGCTCATCAAGGTGAAGTATATCTCGTTGGTGAATTTGGTGATGGACAAAGAAGTGGTGAAGGAGTTGATACAAGGTGACATGAACAAGGAAAATATTGCGAAAGCTTTGGCTGGAGTGTTGCGCAATGGGAAACGGCAACGACAGGTGTTGGAAGATTATGATGAGTTGCGTGAACGTCTCGGTATTGCAGGTGCATCCGAGAAAGCGGCTACTGCTATCTGCGACGATTTTAGAAAATAATTCTACTGCTATTTTTGAATCACGCAATTTTTCTATATTTGCAGCGATAATAGAGTGACAATGAAACACAAAGAGAGTATGAAACGCATTCTATTCATATTGCTGCTGATGGCAATGGGGATGATGGCTTCCGCTCAGTCCACCCAAGGAAAGGAGTTTTGGTTCTCCTTTATGCAGAACGGATATAAGCACAATAATGGCACTTGGGTGGAGACTCAGTTGATGATTAGCGCGAAGCGGGCCTGTAGTGGTACGGTTAGCAACCCGCGAACCTCCTGGTCGAGGGATTTCACCGTGGACGACGAAAGTGTTGTAGTGCTTTCGATTCCCGAAGTGCAAGGTTATAATGAGGACAACGAAGGTGATGCGTCCAATTTCGGCCTTTTGTTGACAGCTTCTGATACGGTTTCGGTTTTCACTGCCAATTGCGCCACCAACTCGTTTGATGCTTCTTACGTGTTGCCTTTTGAGAGTCTTGGATCCAATTATATCGTACAATGCGCTATCCAGTCCAGGAATCACTGGGCCTTTCCTGATATGGAAACGAGTGCTTTCCTTATCGTGGCTACCGAAGACAATACGGTGATAGATATTGTTCCGACGGTAGCTACCATCGATGGACATACAGCTGGAACAAGTTACGCTGTCAGTCTTGATAGAGGCCAGACTTATTCTATGCGTTCAAACAAAAACACTACCCAACGCGACTTGTCGGGTACTACCGTCGAGGCACGTGATGACAAGAAAATAGCGGTGTTTAATGGTAACACATTAACGAATATTCCAAGTTCGGCAGAATCGGGTCATGATCACATCTTTGAACAGGCTCTTCCCGTTGAGACCTGGGGACAGCACTTTGCTATCACGAGTTCTTTTTCCCGGACACGCGACCAAGTGAGGGTCACAGCGGGGCGAGACAATGACTCAATATGGTGCAATGGCGCGTATCAAACCACACTCAACAAGGGAGAATCGTTTACTTATTGGCTCTATGCCTCTTTTTCGGCAGATCACCCCTTCGGCGGAGGCTCATGCTTTGTCGAGACCTCTCAACCCAGTCAAGTTTATATGTATAACACAACTGGAGGCGACCCAGAAGCATTTTCGCAAGAAAAAGGCGACCCTTCGATGGTTTGGATTCCACCGGTTGAGCAGAAAATCAATGAGATTACCTTTTGTACATTTTCTCATACGCAAGCCACCATTGATAACCATTATGTGAATGTCGTGGTTGACAATGAGAGCGTGAATGACGTGTATTTGGATGGCAACCTACTGGATGCAGACAATTTTCTTACTTTGACAGGCAACGGAAACTATTCGTACGCCAAGTTGGATATTACCCATGGTATTCATCATCTATCATGCCGTTGGGGGCTTATAGCTCATGTGTATGGCTTCGGCGACCACAAGGGCTACGCCTATTGCGTGGGTGCCAATGTGGTAAACTTGACAAGCGTGCTTTTCGTCAACGGTCTGATGAGCAACTCCTATTATGATGGTTTGAGCCTTTGTACTGGCGAGGATGCTGAGTTTGAGGTAAGGACAAGCTATCCCGTGCAAGGAGTGGTTTGGGATTTCGACGGTACTCAGGTTCCTGGCAACGTTACCGCTTCACATACTTATGACGTAGCTGGCGATTACATCACGAAAGCTATTATTGAAGGGATTAATACCTATACTGGCGAGCCGTTTTACGACACTTTGTCGGTGACTGTCCACGTGGGTTCGGCTGGGTATGCGAATAAGACCAAAGTGGCTTGTGATTTGGACAGCTTTGAGTTTCATGGGGAGACCTACACGGAATCGGGTTATTATGAGCAGACTGTACATAACGGCGGGGGCTGCGACAGCATTTTCTATCTTACCTTAGATATGGACTTCACTCCGTATTGTTCGATAGAGGGAGACCATTGGCCCGTTGGCGGTAGCGAGACGTATATCAGCGTCAATGAATACGCTATTCAGCTTGATGACGGCAGAGCTTCGGTGGATACGGTGCTATGGCGGATAGATTGCGAGAACTGGCTCGTCGTGCCGCATGGCATCGGCATGACTTGTACGCTTTACATCTATTCTTATCTTGAAGAGCCTGTGATGCTTCATGCTACGGTAATCAACCGTTGCGATACGGTGACCGAAGACTTTGCCATCAAGACTACCTATTTCGGCGTTGATGAGGCAAAGGAAGACGTGAGGTTTACCATCAACCCGAATCCTTCCGATGGACACTTGACCTTGCATTTTGACGGTCTTACAGGAATGGCTGAGATTAATGTTTACAAATGTTCGGGTCAACGGGTAGACACCTTCGTGGTGGATACTGACGCGACTAAAGTAGTTGACTATAGTATGCCCGAAGGAAGTAACGGGTTCTATTTCATAGTATTGAAAAACGAAGGACAGAACATGGTCAGGAAGGTGTCTATAGTGCAATAGAAAGGGAAGAAAAAGCATCGAATTATGAAATACGGAGAGAAAAAACATCGTTCAAAAGGGCTGCTAACCTTTGCGCTTTTGTTATTGGCTTCCTTGTCTTCTTGTCTGAAGGAAGGTGATTCTTCGTCGATTTTACTCAATGACCCTCAGGATATCCCCTTGATTACCGAATATCTGCCCGAGGATTTGCTTCAGATGTTTGGTGAGGATAATGTCCATTTCGGCGACCAGCCTCCTGTGGTGGATTTGGAGTTTGTGTCGAACCACGAATATGTGGCACTTAGCCTTGAGCCTCCTTTCGCGCCTCCTGTGGGTACCATTTCCCCAATTAAGCATTACCATAAATTTAACCAGCATTATCTGCAAACTGCTGACTATTATAGTATGAGTTCCGAAGAGACGTATTGCCATCTGTTGTCGCCAGTTTATCTTACGGGCCATGACGATTGCTTCACGGCTTATTATTACGAGGAACCCAACACCACTGGAAAGCCCGTCCACGCGGCATTGTTTTCGGGGCGGTTGACTTCTGCCGGTGTGCGTGACTTTATGTATGGATATAAGATTATCCGTTACAACGACAGCATCGTGCCTCCTACGGTATATCCTGCCAACTCAGTTTTCATTTTCAAGGATCACGATGGCCTTGCGGAGAAGGTGACTTGGTTCGATGAATCATTGCTGGAACCTTAAAACGAGTGCTTTATGAAGAGATTCAACATCATAATGGTCTTTTGCTTGATGGCGGTATTGCCCTTGCAGGCCCAATTTGCCAAGCCGTTGAAACCGAGGAATGTCGGCAGAGACAACAGGAATCTTTTCTGCTTGGGTTTTACGGGAAGTTATGCGGCAAACGATATGATATACACCGCAATGAACACGGGTGAGTTTTTGGTTTATCATGCACCCACTTTTGGAATTGCCGCGGAATATAATATCATGCAGGGACTGGGTGTGGGTCTTGATGTTTCATACGCCATGCGTGGTGCCAAAGAAGCCACTTCGACGACTTTTCTTACCAGTTTCAATACGACTACATCGGCTCGAGTCAATTATGAGATGACGTTACGGGCTGTTGAGTTGCGTGTGCCGGTGACGCTTTATTTGGGGAATAGCGAAAGCGTGAAGCCTTACGTCTACCTCGCTCCGCGTGTGGGGCTTTGGTTGGGCGACGCCATCCGCTGGGAGCGTACTTACGATGACAATAGCTATTCGCCTTTGACTTATACCCATGCTGTGGATAAAGGCACTATGAGGCCTTACGATGTTAGTATGGGTGCTGGCTTTGGACTTTGTGGACGCTTGATGTTGGGAACAATGCCGTTGTATCTGAAACTTGATGTGAACTATGGTATCAGCCTCCTCAGCACTTTCTCGAGTGAAGAAGTCGCAGCTGAAAACGAGGCCGATTCGCCTTTCGTGTTTCACGGCTGGGGCGACATCGAGCATGAGGATTTGGGCTGGCGTTACCTGCAAAACGCGGAAGCCCGTTTGACGGTTCTTATCCCTATCAAGAAACGTTTGAAAGATGCCTGCGCTTTTGACCAAAGAATGAAAAAAGCTAAAAAGTAAACGTTTTGTGCTGATATTTTCCTTTTCAAGTGAAAAAAAAGTCATTTTATCGTTAGAATTTCAATTTTTAGTTCTATATTTGCAGCGGTAATTCATTTGATTGACATGAGAAGGAAAACGATACTCTCTCTGCTGCTGCTCTTTGTGGGTTTATCGGCATGGGCGCAGAACTCCTCCCAAGGGAAGGAGTTTTGGATTTCTTTCATGCAAAACGGATATAAGTTTTACAGCTACAATTCTTATGAATGGGTGGAGAATACGGTGATGATTAGCGCAAAACGGGCTTGTACGGGTACGATCAGGAGTACAGCCGATCCGAATAATTATGTATACTTTTCGGTGGGAAACAACGATGTGACTTTGGTCACCATTCCCGAATCGTGGGCCTACAACGAGGGGAATGAGGAGGAAATAGACCGAAAAGCCGTTGTGCTGACGGCTTCCGATACGGTGTCGGTTTTTATGAGCAACGTGGCTTCCTATTCTTTTGATGCTTCGTTTGTCCTTCCAGTCGAGAGTCTCGGGTCTGAGTATTTCATCCAAACGGATGTGCAGTCGCAGTCTGACAATGCCAATAGTCAGTTATTGGAAACCGGCTCGTTTCTGATTGTGGCGGTTGAAGACGATACGGAAGTGGAAATCACACCTTCGGTGGCGACGTTGAAAGGTCACGGGGCGGGTGTTCCCTTTGTGGTGTCGATGTCGGCAGGCGATACCTATTTTGTCAGGTCGAACAACAATTCGGAATGGCGTGACTTTTCGGGGAGTACAGTCTTTGCCCTCAACGGGAAGAAAATAGCTGTTTTCAATGGCAACACCCTTACCCGCATTCCGGGCAATGCCTTTAATGGACGCGATCATGTCTTCGAGCAGGCAACTCCGGTCGACTCATGGGGACGGCGTTTTGTGATTACGTCTTCAGAGGGGCGACCTCGCGATATTGTGAAAATCACTTCTTCTGCTGATGACAACATCATCTATCGCAATGGAGAGGAATTTGCCATCATCGGGTATGGCGACTCTTATGAGTTTGACCTGTTTGCTGAAGAAGGCTCATGCTATATTGAGACCTCGGAGCCCAGCATCGTCTATCTTTATCATACGAGTTGGGAAGATCCGTATAATCCGTCCAACTCAAGACAAGGAGACCCTTCGATGGTATGGATACCGCCTATTGAGCAGTGTGTCGAGGAAGTCACCTTCTGTACTTTCGATAATCAACACGAGCTTGCTTCCATCGTCCACCATTATGTCAATATCGTTGTGCATCGGACGGATGTCGACAAAGTCTACTTTGACGGCATACAGATGGATGCTGGTGCTTTTCACCCTGTTAACGGATCTGATGACTTTTACTACCTCAGGAAAGAGATTACCTCTGGAATGCATCATCTCTTCTGCGAGTCGGGACTGATTGCCCATGTCTATGGTTTTGGAGAGGCGAGAGGCTATGCCTATTGTGTGGGCTCCAATGTGTTGACGCTGAAAGGGAAACTGTATGTCAATGGTCTATGGAGCGGCGCATATCACAACGGGCTATATGTCTGTAAGGGCGAAACGGTGGAGATGCGTGTGGTGACCAATTATACTGTTGAGCAAGTGGATTGGGATTACGATAATGGACAGACAGCGCAAGGTCTTGAAACGACCTGTTGTTATACTCAGGTGGGCGACTATCAGGTTGAGGCACGTGTCGTTGGGTTCAATAACCTGACTTTAGAACCGGTTGATGATACCTTGAGTGTCGTTGTGCATGTGGGTGAGCCTTTCTATTTTGACGAGACCTTTATCGGATGCGACTCCATTGAGGTGCTGGGGCGGGTGTTCGACCATTCGGTGAATGAGGAGTATCATGGTACTAACATCTATGGCTGTGACAGTACGGTTTACTTGAAAGTCGTCATTTTGGGCACGACACCCAATTTTGAGATAGATGGCAACCATTGGCCCATTGGTGGCAGCGAGTTCTATGCCAGCGAGAGTGAGTATGCCATCCGACTTGACCATCCCGAAACGCGGTTGGATACTGTGATTTGGCAGGTCGATTGCCCGAATTGGAAAGTGGAACCCCACGGCAAAGGAGAGACTTGCACCTTATTAATATACACTTTCCTCTTGAAGCCAGTGATGCTTCACGCTACGGCAATCAACAGTTGTGACTCGGTTCATGAAACGTTTTTCGTGCAAACTTCCTATTATGATGTGGACGAGTCTTCGGATGCTGGAACGTTTGGTGTCTTTCCTAATCCCACCGAGGGACGACTGACTTTGCATTGGGGCGATGAGTTGAAAGGCGGTGCGGAAGTGTCTGTCTATAACGCATTAGGTCAAAAAGTGGATGCCTTTCCTGTGGCTGCTGGAGACGTGAGGCAAATGTCTTATTTGATGCCGAATTGGAGAGACGGGTTGTATTATTTTGTGTTGAAATATGATGCAATGACAGTCACTCGAAAAGTCATGCTGAAACGATAAGGAGAAAGAGAGGCTATGAGACTGAATCTGATACATCGGTTAGTTGGGGTAATGATGGTTGTACTATCGTTGTCGTCTTGCTTGAAAGAAGGTGATACGACGGTTTTGGTCAACGACCCGCAAGAGATTCCTTTCATTACCGATTATCTTCCCGAAGACTTGTTGAATCTGTTTGGTGAGGAGAATGTGCATTTTGGTGACCAGCCTCCTGTTGTAGACCTGGAGTTCAAGTCGCAGCATGAGTTTTTAGCCACCAACCTACAACCACCTTATGCACCTCAGGTGGGTGGGCTTTCCCCAGTCACCTATTATCATAAACTGAGTCATCAGTACCTGCAAATAGCCGACTATATCGGAATGAACTCTGAGGAGACCCGTTGCAGGCGGGTATCTCCCGTTTATTTGATGGGTAATGGCAACGATTTTACCATCTATTATTATGAAACGCCTCAAACAGAAGGATTGCCTCTACATGCTGTCCTAATGTCGGGTACACGCACCAATCAAGGTATCAAGGATTTTAGGTATGGCTATAAGATTGTGCGATACAACGATTCTGTGGTCTCGCCTCAGGTTTATCCGGCAAGTTCCATCTTTATCTTTAAGGATTGGGACGGAATAGCGGAGACTAGTTCCTGGTTTGACGATACTCTTTTCTATGCAAAAAACAGGATGAAGCCATGAGAGAAAGACTACCTTTGTTGCTATGCTGTTTGCTGGCTTTTACAACCTTGCAAGCCCAATTCGCCAAGCCTTTGAAGAAAAAAACGGCTTCCAGCAAGGTCTTTAGTGTTGGCCTCACGGGATGTTATGCGGCAAACGATATGATTTACAGCGCGGTGTCTTCATCTGCAATGCATCCTTTCCTTGCCCCGTCTTTCGGTCTTGTGGCAGAATGGAATACAATGGGACGTTTTTCGGTGGGCGTGGATGTCTCCTATGTGATGCGTGGTGATAAAGAGGCTTTCGCCACAGAGTTGTTGACAAGCTATTCCACAACGACTTTTGCGAGGGTGAGGTACGAGACTTCGTTGAATGGTGTCGAGTTGCGGGTACCTTTAACATGCTATATCGGAAGTGGATCGCATCTGAGGCCTTACGTTTATGTAGCCCCCCGTTTCTGCCTTTGGACGGGTGGGCAATACCGCTGGGAACGTCTTTATGATGATGGAAGCTACTCTCCTTTGGCTTTCGAGGGCGAAGTGACACGTGTGATGCTGCGTCCTTTCGATTTGGGAGCCATTGCAGGAGTGGGCTTGTGTGGCTGTCTGAAATCAAGCCGGATGCGTGTGTTTGTTAAACTCGACCTTGGGTATGGTGTCAATGTGATGAATAACTTCTCTCAAAGTGAAGTCGATGAGGAAGTCTTGTTTCAAGGGTGGGGAGACATCGGGCACGAGCGGTTGGGAGAACGCCGTCTGCATAACATGGAGGCCCGCCTGACGCTCCTGCTGCCTCTGCAAAGACCCGTCCCCGATGCCTGCGACTTCAACCAGAAACCTTATTGTCCAAAATAATACCTGACCAATGGCGGACTGGAGCAAATATCCTTTTGTAAGAATCGTGATTCCGATGGCATTGGGTATCTGGTGCGCCTACTATTTCGCATCGTTCCGGTTGCCGCTTGTCACTCTTGTTTGTACTTTGCTGGCTTTGTTGGGTTTAGCTATAGTGACAAGTGTCACCATGAGGTCTCTTCGTTTCAGTTGGCTCTTTGGCGTTATCATTGGAGCGTATCTTTTTCTTGGTGGGTATGCGTTGCTAAGTGCATTCGAGTACCGAATGATGAAAAACAACTATCGTGATAATCAATCGGAGGCGAAACACTATGTGGCTCGGGTTTACGATTGTCCCACGAAACGCCCCAATACATTCAGGGCGGTCTTGGACTTGGAATATCAGTTTTGCGACAGTTTGGATTCTCGTCCCGTTTCGGGCAAGGTAATGGCCTATTTCCAAAAACCTGACTCTGCATTTGCTCTACATTATGGCGACTTGATTGTCATTGATGCTCCGATAGGGGAGGTGGCAGGGCCCAAGAATCCTGCTGAGTTCGACTATCGTGCATATCTCCTCCGACGCGGTATCACAGGACAGATTTACTTGAAGGATGGAAGCTGGATAGATTTGAAGAAAAACCAAGCCAATCCTGTTTATGCCTTTTCCTATCGTTTTCGTGATAAGTTGTTGGCATCGCTGCAACGCAATGGACTGAAAGATGATGAGTTGGGTGTGGCAGCAGCTATTCTATTAGGCTATGATGACAAACTGGCTGATGAAGTGCGTCAGAACTATGTGGCTGCGGGTGCGATGCATATCCTCTGCGTCTCGGGTTTGCATGTAGGCATCATCTATTTGTTGGTCTCTTTTCTTTTGGGTTTCCTCAATCGGAAACGTTGGCAAAAGACGTTGAAGCATATCCTGCTACTTTTGATAATCTGGTTTTATGCCCTGATTGCAGGTATGTCTCCCTCAATCCTTAGGGCTTCCATGATGATTAGTTTTGTTATCATTGGAGAAATGCTCAACCGCAAAGGCTTTGTCATCAACTCGATAGCGGCATCGGCCTTTGTGTTGCTTTGTGTGAACCCGTACAATCTGTTTGAAATTGGCTTCCAACTGTCCTACGCCGCTGTTGTGGGTATTGTGGTATTGCAACGCCCGATATACAACTTGCTCTATATTAAGAATAAGCTTTTGGACAAAATATGGGCTATTACAGCCTTGTCGCTCTCGGCACAGTTGGCGACTATTCCCTTTACCTTGTTTTATTTCAATCAGTTTTCCACCTACTTTTGGCTGAGCAACCTGTTTATGACCCCGTTATCGTTTGTTGTGGTCATCAGCGGAATGTTGTTGCTGCTGATGGCATGTGTTCCTTTTTTGGGTGTATGGATGGGACGTTTGGTTTGGGGAGCGGTGTATGTGATGAATGGGGTAGTGGCTAAGATTGAAAGCTTGCCTTTTTCCTTTGTCAAAGGGGTGTATATCAACGGGTTTGAATTTGCAATGTTGCTCTTGGCGCTTTTGTTGCTTTTGCTGGCTGTTACCATGCAAAGAAGGAAGATGCTCATAGGAATGCTTTCTGCATGGTTACTTTTTATGGGCTCTGTGGCGCTACGGACCTATTCGTCGGAACGTCAAAACGGAATGGTGTTCTACAGCTTGCGCAAGCATACGGCTGTAGATTTCATTGTGGGGAGAGAGCATGTCCTGATGGCAGACAGCACGCTGCTGGCCGATGAGTCAACTGTAAACTACAGCCTGAAAGGGGCTTGGGGACAAAGGCAACTCTCCCTGCATCCGCGAATCGTGAATCTTGAAGAGGATTACGAAAGCGTGATGCTTCGTAAGCGGCAGAATCTGGTCTCTTTCAATGGGAAACTGCTGGCGCTTTGGGATGGAAGCCACCTCAAGGATAGCCTGTCTTATCGTTTGCCAGTCGACTACCTCTTAGTCAGGGGTATGCAAAAGCCCGATTTGCAGTCGATTGTGAACGGATACGATCTCCAAATGCTGCTTATCGACGGCTCTGTACCTGCTTATTTGGTGGAGCGATGGGCTGGTCAAGCTCGTGAGTTGGGGCTGCCTTATATCAATATAGGTGATGGCGCGGTAGAAATCGAAGAATAAGTGTTGCTTACAAATAGTTGTGATACAGTATTTTACAAAGTGTCGACAAAAAAATCTTCAAAAAATGAAGAAAAATGCTTGTCAGTTTCAGAAAAGGTTGTACTTTTGCACCCGCAAAGCAAAGCAATAGAGTTCTTTTTCTGGTT
>CAMYYB010000068.1 GCA_947303335.1 uncultured Bacteroidales bacterium
GGACGCACCGCGTGCGTCCGATAGTATTCAGATTTTTTTCTCTTACCTCCCCCTGCGGGTGAAGGAATTTTTCTATTTTTTCACTCGTGATCTCTGTTTTGTGATACTGAGAGGTCGACGTTGTGACACTGAGAACATGACGTTGTGACACTGAGAGGTTGACATTGTGACACTGAGAGATTGACAACGTGACACTGAGAGGTTGACAAAATGCACTTGAAGCTGACACTTATTCATTAACCCTAAATTATTGAAATAAAAGGCGACCTTCGTTTGAGGGTCGCCTTTTGTATTTTTCGGAATTAATTCTAAGACTTTCTCTTCTCAACACTGCGTCGATACCACGGCCACTTCATCAGTTGCCAGAACACGAAGGGCTGCAAGGCGTAGGAAATCATAATGGTTGAGGCCATGCCGATAAGGGTGCTGAGTCCTATGGAACGGATGGCTGGGTGTACGGCGAAGAGTAGCGAGGTCACCACCATAACAAGGATGACTGCCGAGAAGAAGATGGCAATCTTGTGCCAGGTGAGCATGTCGTGACTGCCTGTTCGAGCTTCTGAAAGCAAACCTTCCATGATGAAGATACTGTAGTCGACTCCCACGCCGAAGATGAAGGTGGAAATGATGATGTTGATGAGGTTGAACTCCAAGCCGAAAAGGTACATGTAACCTTGAACCATAAACCAGCTGAGTACCATAGGCAGGAACGACAGCAAAGCCGTGATAATGTTACGGAATGAAACCAGCAGGATAATCAGCACAAATAGCGATGAAATCCAAACGGCGATGTTGAAGTCGTCATTGATGACTTCCACCATGCTCTTGCAGTAGTAGAAGGGTTCCAAAACGAAGGTCTTGGGGTTGGTGACAAGGACATCGGTTACTATGTCTTTCTCGTCGAAGCGCATGGCTACGTCGGTGAACACCATGTATTGGTTGTCGGCATTGCATTCGATGAAATTGCCTAACAGGTTGTCGGGCACCACGCCGCTTTCCAACAGCGATGCAGGTTCATATTCAGCGTTGAGCAAATCCTTGAAGTCATAAAACATCATGGGGTCGAGGCCAAACTCTAAGGCACCCTTGTCAACTTGTCGGATGGCGTCCTGCTTCCGTTCTTCAGTCCAATAGGCATTCCAGGCAGCGATGCGTCGCTCTTGGTCGGCTTGGGTGATAAAGAGTTTGGGAATCATATTGGTGTAGTTGTGTACCAGACCGGTTTTCGAAAGCGAATCAAGCAATAGCATCAATGTCTTATCGGCTTCCAAGGCTTCGTCTAATTCAGTGCTGACAGTGGCGAAGTAGAGGTGGAAGAAACCGTCATTGTTCTTGGTGTTGTAAAGGCTTTCGGCTTCCACTTCGGCGGGTGAGTTGTAGTCGAGGTTGCGCAGGTCGCTGTCAAATTTCACCTTGGGTGAGAAGATGATGCCAATCACCATAATTACTACCATCAAGGCAAGGAACCAGGGCATGCGGTCGAAAGGCAGGTTGTTGAGTTGTGAGATGCGGCGGAAAGTGGCATTGTGACTGTCAGCTTTGATGGCGGGCATGAAGTGGGGCAAGAAGATGAGCGAGAACAGCGTGCTGCCTAAAAGGGCGAAAGAAGCGAAGAGCCCGAAGTCGCGCAGCAGGTCGCTGTCGGTAAACAGTAAACTACAGAAAGCACCTACGGTAGTGATGCAGCCCAAGAACACGGGCGTCGACTCATCGCGCAACAACTTCTCAGGGTCGCCGACAAAGAAATGGTGGATGAGCACATGCAAGCAATAGCTAATCGCAACACCCAGTACAATGGCTCCCAGTCCAAGCGCCATGAGTGACATGCCTCCTTTAATCCAATAGATGCAAGCCAGCGAGAAGGCTGTACCGTAGAAGATAGGTAATAACAGTTTCCATATAAAGGGGAAACTGCGGAAACAGAAACCGATGAGGACGAGAATGAGAATGAGTGAAATACCCACCGTTACCATCAGGTCGGTGCGGATACGTCCGGCATTGGAGACACTACCGATGGGGTCACCATGGGCATGCACCTTTACATCGGGATGCGAGATTGAGAATTCCTTTTGGGCATGCTTGAGCATTCGGCTGAATTCGGTGGAAGACCATGAGTCCAAAGAACGGAAAGCAGGTGCAAGATAGGCAATAGCCACAGTGCTGTCAGGACTGAAGAGATACCCGTCGATGATGTTGTAGCCTTTCGTGGCACTCAACAATACATCACCCAACACCACACTTCTAAGGTTGAGCGGGTCGTATGCGATGGCCTGTGTCAGCTCGCCCGTCTCGTCTTCCATCATCTGCTCATAGTTGACCCACATCTGTGAGTGGATGACATCGGGTTCCATCATCTTCTCAAAATCGTGATAAGCCGAGGTGTCGATGAAAGAGGGGATGTGTTCCAATACGAAGTCGAGAGCGTTAATGGCTACCTCTGGCTCCATCTTATACAAGATGTTGGAGATAAAGTGGCTCGCAGAGTCTTTCTCATAAAGCAAATCGACGAACTCGTCAATGCGTTGCCCCAATAGTTCAGGGCTGATTGGTTCGTCAGCTGACTCTACTTGGATATAGATTTTGTCTTTCAACTCAATGGAGCTGAAAGCCAGTTGACTCTCTACACTCGATGTGGGGAGCAGTTTTGTGATATCTTCTTCGAAATGGAGTTGTATGCCAAAGAAAAGAAAAAGCACTGATGTAATGCCCAATATGGTGTACATCAATGCTTTGTGTTTTTTGAAGAAATGGAATAAAGGTAGAAATAATTTGTGCATATTGCCGATAGTATTAAGAATGCAAAGATACCACTTTTTTTGATAGCTTCGTCAATTCTTTGCAACTATAGGCCAAACAAGGGGCTCAAATCTTCTTCCTATAGGCTCTTCTTCGCATGAAAGGTATTGTCTTATAATCGCCGAAAAGGGACTGTACCTTGTAATTCTCTTCGAGTTGCGGGTTCATGATGATTTTGCCGATGCCGCGTTTAATGCAGTTTTCGTGCAGATACTTAAACAACAGTACGGGGATGCCGCATTGCTGGTAGTCGGGCAAGACCCCCATGATAAGGGCTTCGAGGGTGTCGTTTTTGCGTAGTGCTTTGAGGATGTGGAAGAAACCAAAGGGGAACAGGCGGCCATTGGCCTTTTTTACTGCCTTCGAGAGTGACGGAACACAGAACAGAAAACCCACAGGCTTGTCCTGGTCATTAACTACCACTGCAACAAAGTCTTTGTCAAGGATGGGTACGTATGTTCTTAAGTAGGCTTGGATTTGCTTGTCGGTCAGCGGCGAAAAACCGTTCAGCGGGGCAAAAGCTTCGTTGTACATGTGGAAAATCTCCATCCCGTAGCGTTCCGACATGTCTTTCATGCTCTTTGGGACAACGACGTGGACGTGGAAACGCTCTTCGATGAGGTTGGCAAACTGGAACATGGGCGGCAGCTCGTGGCTTACTTCAAGCACCCGTTGTGTCCAGTCAACATCCTTCACGTATCCAAGTTTTTCCAGCATTTTGCCATAATAAGGGAAGTTGTAGAGGCAGGTGAAAGGACTGAGGTTCTCATAGCCTTCCACGAGTAGACCTTCCTTGTCCATGTCGGTGAAGCCCCAAGGACCTCGTATCTCAGTGCGTCCACGCTCCTTACCCCAGGCTATTACGGTGTCGAGTAAGGCTCGCAACACTTCCTCGTCCTCGATAAAGTCGAGCCATCCAAACCTGACGATTCCCAGGTTGTCGTCGGCCTTGTGGTTGATGATAGCAGCCACTCGTCCCACGATTTCTTTGTCCCTATAGGCAAGGAAGCAATCAGCTTCGCAGAAGTCGTAGGCTCCGTTTTTCTCAGGGTTGAAAGCGTCAAACTCGTCGCCCTCAAGGGCGGGTACCCAGTTGGCGCAGTCTTTATACAGTTTGAGTGGGAAAGCCACAAACTGTTTCAATTGTTTATGGCTCTCCACTTTTACGATTTGAATGGACATGGGTCAGCGTGTTGTGTTAGTACTGATATAGTCAAGCACTTCACCTACAGTCGTGAACTTAGGGTTGCCGTCGAACTTGAACCCAAACTTGGTCTCGATAGCGAGGCTGAGCAGCAGGATGGTGAGTGAGTCGAGACCCACGTCGCGCACCAACTGCGAATCGTCATTGATGTTCTTGAAATCGGCAGCAGGTTTAATCTGCTTCAAGATTTCTTTCATTTCTTCGAATATGGCTTCTCTTTGCATGGCTTTGCCTTATTGATTACGTGAAACTTTCATGGCACCTGTACGCTTGAAGTCCTCCCTGCGTACGGTGACTTTACTGACTTGGTGTGTGGTAGGCAGTGTGGCGTTAACTTTGCCAACCAAATCTTTGAAGTAGGCTTCCACTTCTTCCCAAGGGCCATTGCCAAACTCTTCCATGCGAGGCAGGATTTCGATGGCGATAACGGGACGACCGTCCACTTCTTCTTCCTTGACGAGGCAGTCGCGCAGCTTATTGTCCTTGTAAAAAGGCTCCTCGATGCTCTCGGGACTGACATTCTCACCATTGCTGAGGATGATGAGGTTCTTGATGCGTCCCACGATGTACATAAATCCGTCTTCGTCGAAGCGTACCAAGTCGCCAGTCTTTACCCATCCGTCTTCAGTAAGGGTCTCAGCGGTCTTCTCGGGTTCGCCATAGTAGCCAAGGAACACGTTGTCGCCACGGAACCACAGTTCACCGTCGACCACCTTGGCTTCCTGCTCAGGATAGAGCTTGCCCACAGAGGTCGGTCTGGTTTTCACGTCAATGTTGCCGGTGGTGAGGTTGGCACCTTCTGTCATTCCATAGCCAGCAAAGAGTTGGATACCCAAATCATCGAATTCACCTATGAGTTTCGGAGGCACATTGGCGGCACCCGAAATGATGACTTGGAGGCAGCCGCCCAGGAAAGGCTTGCCGTACATCTTGACGAGACCTAACAGGATTTCGCAGATGCCGGGAACGGCAACCATCATCGTAGGACGGATGACAGGGAGTTTGGAGATGGTCTCTTTGGTGTTACCTGCAGAGTACCATTCAGCACCTTTATAGAGTACGGAAAGGGTGCTGTAAATGAGGCCGAAGACGTGGCTCAAGGGCAGTACGGTAGCATAGCGATGGCAGCCTAATTGATGTCCGGGGGCATAAAGGCCATTCAGTGCGCCACGCATCAAAGCGCGATGGGGCAGGATGGCACCCTTGGGGGCTCCTGTGGTGCCGCCTGTGAAGAAAATGGCTGCCGGGTCGTTCTTGTCGACAGTGGCCACAGGTGCCGTATGGTCGGCGCAGTTTGTAATAGCTATAGTCGGGCAGGGTACTCCCTTTATGGTTTCGACAAAGTCTTTTCCATAAGCCAATACCTTTACGCCAAATTTCATGCAGCAACCCATAACAGCCTGTTGGGGCAGCTGTGCCGGAAGGTTAATGGCGATGTAACCTGCTGAAGTGACGGCAAGAAACATCTCAACGGCTTCCATTGTCGAATTGTCGAGAATGGCTACCTTATCGCCTTTTTGCAAGCCCATGTCGTTGAGCAGGGCGCGTTTGCGGGCGATAAGGTCGCAGGCTTGTTTATAAGTGAGATGGTTAACTGTGTCAGACAGACAGGGCAGGTCGCCCCATTTCTGTTCTATCCAGATGACGAATTCGGGAAGGGTAGGAATGTACTTCACCTGCGCGAGTTCTTCGGCAGGAAGCATACTGGGAAAATAAGTGTTGTTGATCATGGGTTTATGTTGTTTGGTTTGTTCTTGCAATTATCCCAAAAAAGCCAAAGCGTTTCCACCTTGGCTTTATCATTAATGTGTCTGCATACTTTTGCTTATTCAGGATTCTCAGCTGAGGTTTCGGCAGCAGCAGGAGTCTCCAAGCCGGCAGCTTCCGTAGCGGGAGCGGCAGGAATGGTATTCTCGATCTGCTGACGCATCTCGGTATCGAACACATCGCCATTTTTGACGCTCTTGGGGATGGTGATGCTCGAAATCAGGCAGAGTGCTACCAACACGGCACCCAATGCCCAGGTACCTTTTTCGAGGAAGTCGGTCGTCTGGCGAACGCCCATCATCTGGTTGGCACCACCGAAATTGGACACCAAACCGCCACCTTTTGAGTTCTGAACCAGAACTATCAGACTTAATAATACGCTGACAATCAGGATTAAAATTACAATTAACGTGTACATTTTTATTGATTTAATGTTTGACTATTCTGTTTTATCCTTTTGATTTGGGCTGCAAAATAACGACTTTTTTCTGGATATTTCAAGTTTAATTTTTCATAAATTGAAATCGCCTTCTCTGTATAGCCTTGTTTTTCGTATATCTGAGCCAAAGTTTCACTAACGATGTTCTCTTGGTCGGTGATGCTGTTTTGGGCCACAGAGATGGGGTTATAGAACTCTGCCTTGGGTCGCGAGATGCTGGGGTTTTCGTGGATGAATTTCTCGATGAGTTCAGTACGCGACATCTGTTTCGTTGCAGGTTTGTCTTTTTCCTTGCGCTGTTTCTCGGCTTCCAGTTCGCGCAGCCGGTTGGCGATGATGGCTTTCAGCTCGTCCAATGATTTGCGTTTCTCTTCGAGAAGAGCCATTTCGGCTGAGAGTTCCTCGCGGCTACCGCTGAGGTTGATTTCAGGGATAATGAATACCTTTTCGCGAATGATATTGCCGCTATCGGTTGCTTCATCTTCTTTTTCTTTCGCCTTTTGTGTAGATGCAACCTTGTCAGTTGGAGCGAACTCATTAGGGAGGGCGTTGGTGGTCTGCTCGCTCTCCATGCGGTGGCGGGCTATCATGGTGAAAAGGCGAAGCTTGTCGCGGTTAGGCATACAGGTAGCGGCGAGGCGCAGCTGTTTTTCGTATGCCTCGTTTCCCGTGTTTTGATAGGCTATGGCCAAAAGCGTTTGCCCAATGGAGAAATACGGGTATTCCTTCACCAGTTGCTCCACATTCTGAACCGCTTCGCCTTGAAGCGTTTCGGGGCTCGTCATGTATCCTATCAGTTGTTTGTTGTTCATCTCTACCAATTTACCAATGCTTTGTTGAATATATCTTCCACCAAAGCCTCGATAATGACGGCAGTGAGGTTGTCCTGCACGGCGTTGAGGTCTTGGTCGCTGGGGTAGTCTTCGTAGTGCGAGAAGCTCTGCTCAAAATCCTTGGTGTCGTCGAAACGGTTGCTGTAGCGTACCTTCACGGTGATGGTGAGGCGGTTCATGGCGGCAGTCTGCGAGGCTGTGATGGCCACAGGGGTGGTTCTGTAGTCGGTGATTTCGCCCTCGAAAGCTAAATCACCACCTTCTTCCACCATATCCAAAGGGGTCTGGTTCATCATGGCATCGCGCAGAGCTGTGCTGAAGTCGTTGCTCAGTGTCGGGTTGACGAGTTGGGCGTAGTTGGGGAAATAGGCTACCGATACGGTCTTTGCCTCGGGAGGTATGGATGCTCCAGAGAAGGAATAGATGCCGCAGCTGTGGCACACGAATCCCCATGCTGCTATCAGTAGCGTTATGATAACCTTATTTCTCATAGGTCGATGCCGTATTCGTTGATTTTGCGATAGAGGGTGCGTTCGCTGATGCCTAAGGCTTTGGCTGCGTCTTTGCGCTTGCCTCGGTGGGCTTCCAATGCCTTGATGATGATTTCTTTCTCGTGATGCTCCAACGAAAGGGTCTCATTGTTGCTTGAGCCTGATGAAACGACACCATAATGGGTCTCTTCAGCAGGGACAAACTCGGCAAACTCCTGTTCAGCATGGTCAGGCTCAATCGGACTGACGCGGGTCACTACGGTGTCGCCAATCTGGGTGACGGCACTGGGTTGCACGTAAGTAGGTTCTGTCTGACTGCCGTTGTTCATGCTGTTGACTTGAGCCCGTAGCTCGGCGATGTCTTTCTTCATGTCGAACAGGATGCGGTAGAGCAGGTCGCGTTCCGACATTCCCTCGGGGCTGTCCTCGCGAGGCAGGAGTACGGGAAGTGTGCTTTGTACCCTCACGGGGAGGTATTTCGTCAGCGTCTCTGCCGTTATGGTGCGGTCGGCTTCCATGATGGAGATTTGCTCGGTGACGTTCTTCAATTGGCGCACGTTGCCGTCCCAACTGTAGTTCTCCATCAGCTTCATCGCTTCAGGGGTCAGCGTGATGGGCGGGATATGGTTGCGCTCGGCGAAGTCGGCGGCAAACTTACGGAAAAGCAACGGAATGTCGCTCTTCCTTTCGCGTAAAGCAGGAATGTGGATCGGGATGGTGTTCAGTCTATAAAAAAGGTCTTCGCGGAAACGTCCCTTCTCGATGGCTAAGGGGAGGTTGACATTGGTGGCAGCGACAATTCTGACATCGGTTTTCATCACCTTGTTGCCACCCACGCGGATAAATTCGCCGTTTTCCAACACGCGGAGCAGACGGGCTTGGGTGGAAAGGGGCAACTCGCCCACCTCATCCAAAAAGAGGGTGCCTTTGTCGGCAATCTCAAAGTAGCCTTTGCGCTCGTTGACGGCACCGGTGAAGGAGCCTTTCTCGTGTCCGAACAGCTCTGAGTCGATGGTGCCCTCAGGGATGGCACCGCAGTTAACGGCAAAGTACTGTCCGTGCTTGCGGGTGCTGTTTTGGTGGATAATCTTCGGAAATACATCTTTACCTGTTCCGCTTTCTCCCGTAATGAGTACGGTAAGGTCGGTGGCAGCCACCTGTGCCGCAATCCCGATAGCGCGGTCCAGTTCGGGGTTGTTGCCGATGATGCCGAAGGTTCTCTTTATTGCTTGTACGTCCATTATCTCAGTATTCCTCCCAGTTCTTTCTCCATCGCGCCTTGAATCTTGCCCATCGTCTTTTCAATCACCTTATCCGTAAGGGTAGTAGTGGGCGACATCAGCACGAAGCTCATGGCGTATTGTTTCTTGCCTGCCGGTATCTTCTCACCTTCGTAGACGTCGAAGAGGCTCATCGATTGCAAAATCTTGTTCTCGGCGTTCATGGCGACGCGCTTCACCTCATCGAAGGTGACGTTCTTGTCGAAAATCATAGCGAGGTCGCGGCGCACAGCGGGGAACTTCGACAGCGGCTCAAAATGTACCTCTTTCGCTTGTGCCAAGCATTGCATCATCAGTGTCCAGTTGAAGGTGGCGTAGTAAACGTCCTTCTTCAGGTCGAAGTGCTTCAGAGTCTTCTTGCTGAGCTTACCGAGGGTGACGATGGCCTTACCGTTGACGCAGTAGGTGGTAGCATAGTCGAAATGCGGCAGATTGGCTTCCTGGGCTTCAAGGGTATTGAAGTCGAACTTGAAGTGGTTGAGGATGCCCATCACGTATTCCTTGAGGTCGAAATAGTCGACAGGCTTCGTGGGGTTGTTCCACAGCTCGGCCTGCTTGTTGCCAGAGAGGAAGAGGTCGAGGCAGGTATGCTCGGTATAAGGCTTTAAGGGCTTGGTCTCGTCGCCGACTTTGGTGGCATCGAAGAAGTAGACGTTGCCAAACTCGAAGAACTTCATGTCGCTGACCTTTCGGTTCTGGTTGAAGGCGATGCTCTCCAGACCGCCCCACATCAGGGTTTGGCGCATCACGTTGAGGTCGCTGCTGAGCGGGTTCATAATCTTTACGTTATGCTCAGGTTCGAAGGCAGGGAAGGCTTCGCTGTAGGCGGCTTTGGTGAGCGAGTTGTTCATAATCTCATAGAAGCCGTTGGCCACCAGCATATCGCTGATTTTCTGCTGCATCTTGTCGGCATCGGGTTTGGCGGCGCGACTGATGGAAGTATGGATGCGGGTGGGAATCTCGATGTTGTCGTAGCCATAGATGCGAAGGATTTCCTCCACCACATCGGCGGGACGGGTCACATCGACCTTGCTGGTATGCACGTCGACAACAATATGCTTGTCGTCCTGCTCCACCACTTGGCATTCGAGGCTCTTTAGGATATTGACGGCTTGGGTCTGGTCGATAACTTTTCCAGCCAGGTTGTTCAGGTAGTCGAACTTCAAATCCACGCGGGCAGGGGCGAAGTCGCCGTTCTTCACGTCCTTGATTTCGGACGAAATCGTTCCTCCGGCCAACTCCTTTATTAATAAGGCGGCGCGTTTCAGGGCGTAGAGGGTGATGTTCGGGTCGGCACCGCGTTCGTAACGGAACGAGGCATCGGTCTGCAAGCCGTGATACTTCGAGGTCTTACGGATGCTGGTGGGGTTGAAGTAGGCACTTTCGAGGAAGACGTTGGTGGTCTCCATCGTCACGCCCGACTTCTGTCCGCCAAACACACCCGCGATGCACATAGGCTCTTCAGCGTTGCAAATCATCAGGTTACGGCTGTTGAGCTTGCGTTCCACACCGTCGAGGGTGACGAAAGGCGTGCCTTCGGGCAGGCATTTCACCACGACCTTTTTGCCCGTGATTTTATCAGCGTCGAAGGCGTGCATGGGCTGGCCGACTTCCATCAGCACATAGTTGGTGATGTCGACGATGTTGTTGATGCTGCGGATGCCCACAGCGGCAAGGCGGTTCTTCAACCAGGCGGGCGACTCGGCCACCTTTACGCCGCTGACGGTGACGCCTGAGTAGCGCGGACAGGCTTGGGTGTCTTCCACTACTACCTCGATGTCGTTGTTATGGTTCTCCACCTTGAAGTCATCCACCGAGGGACGGACAAGGTGGTATTGTGTGGTGTTCTCCCTTTGGTTGAGGGCAGCCACTAAGTCGCGGGCTGAGCCGATATGCGAGGTGGCGTCGCTGCGGTTGGCGGTGAGGCCTATCTCTATGGTGTAGTCCTCTTCCACAGGAAAATAGAACGAGGCGGGTTTGCCCACTTCATAGTCGTCGGGCAGCACCATGATGCCCTCGTGCGAGGTGCCGAGCTGCAGCTCATCCTCAGCGCAGATCATGCCTTCGGAGACTTCGCCTCGAATCTTGCCTTTCTTGATGGTGATATGTTCTTCGTCTATCCAAAGCTCGGTGCCGATGGTAGCCACTAAAACCTTTTGACCAGCCGCCACGTTGGGCGCACCGCACACAATGTGCAACGGCTCCTCACCGCCGACATCGACGGTGGTGATATGGAGGTGGTCAGAGTTGGGGTGGTCAATGCAGGTGAGCACCTTGCCGACAACGACGCCACGCAGGGCGCCTTTTACCGACTCGAAGCGCTCCAAGTCTTCCACTTCAAGGCCCGTAGAGGTGAGCAATTCGCTGATTTTCTCAGCCGAGTAGTCGCAGTTGACGTATTGTTTCAACCAGTTATAGGAGATTTTCATTGTATGTAATTATTTGATATTCAATCTATATTGTCGCCGAACGCGTCTCGCAGTCAGTCCAACGGAACGGCAAAGATACGAAAAACTGCCAAAATGTCACGATGTTTTTTGCGATTGGGGATGATTTTTCAAAAAGTCGCTCTGAAAAGAGCGCCGATGTTGGGCGGAAACGAAATGGCGTTACGGATCGAAAATACGTCAATACATCAACCCGAAATGCCAAAGTGGGACTGAGAATTGTCGAATGCAATCGACAAAAATTGCATAAAATTGCAAACTGCACTTTGCAAAAATCGGTGAAAACTGTCGGGTGGAGATGACAAAATCAGTGGACTTGCCCTGAAAAGTGTATTTTGGTAAGTATTTTTCAGTTACCTCTTGCAGTTTGAGAAAAATGCTGTACTTTTGCCCCATAAAGTAAAATTACTCAAACTATTGAGTAAATTTACTCAATCTACTGAGTAAAAATATATAATATGTTCCAAAGAGTTGAATATCAAATAATAAAAAAAAGACTTGAAGAGCCAAGAAGGTTCATTCAGGTTGTGATGGGACCACGTCAGGTGGGCAAATCCACGGTAGTGAGACAGGTTTTGGCAGATTGTACGCGGCCTTATTCCATGTTTACAGCTGATGCAGTGCCGGCAGGCAATCTGTTTTGGATCGGTGAGTGTTGGGATGCGGTACGGAGAAAGATGAAAGCGGAGGGTGCCGAGGAATACATTCTTGTCATCGACGAGGTGCAGAAGATTGATTCGTGGAGCGAGGCCGTCAAAAAGGAATGGGATGCCGACACTTTCAACGATGTGAACATCAAAGTGGTGCTGCTTGGCTCATCGCGAGTGATGCTCGACTATGGCTTGGCCGACAGCCTGATGGGACGCTTTGAGCGCATCGTGATGCCGCATTGGTCGTATCCCGAGATGCGTGATGCTTTTGGTTTTAGCTTGGAACAATACATTTATTTCGGTGCTTATCCCGGTGCTGCGCCTCTGATTGATGACGAGAACCGATGGTTGGAATACATCACAGGCTCTATCATTGAGGCTACTATCAACAAAGACATCTTGCAGGGTGTGAAAGTGATGAAACCGGCCTTGCTTAGGCAGGCTTTTGAATTGGCTTCAGCCTATTCGGGTATGGAATTGTCGCTGACTAAGATGATGGGGCAGTTGCAAGACGCTGGAAACGTGACTACTTTGGCGGTTTATCTCGAACTTTTGGGTGAGGCGGGTTTGGTGCGCGCCTTGAGTAAGTATTCTGCCGACGTTGCGCGGAAGCGAAACAGTGTGCCGAAGTATCAGGTTTTCAACAATGCTTTGAAAAACATCTATTGTGGGAAGCGTTTTGCTGAAGCGATTGCAGATTCTCGCCTATGGGGAAGGTTATTTGAGTCGGCTATCGGTGCTTATATTATTAATGGCGCCACTATAGGGCGGTATAAAACCTACTATTGGCGCGACAAGACGGGCCGTGAGGTGGACTATATATTAGAGAAAAACGGACAGCTTCTTGCCATTGAGGTGAAAAGCAATGCTGACGACAGCAATTCGGGCTTGGGCGAGTTCCGCAAACAGTTCAAGAACGCGAAAGCCCTCGTTGTGGGCGAGGGCGGCCTCAAGGCAGAGGAATTCTTGCAGATGAAGCCGGAGATGCTGTTTTAGAGGGAAATTGCAAACTGCGTTTTGCAAAAATCAGTGGAAATTGTCGAGTGGAGTTGGCAAAATCAAGAAATTCACCCCGAAAAGTGTGTCTGCGGCAAGTAAGCTTTTTCTATTATCTCTTGTGGTTTGAAAAAAATGCTGTACTTTTGTCCCATGAAATTTATGCGAAATTTAGCGGTTTGGATAGTTGAACCCCTTTTTAGATACGCTGCAAACAACTCATAACAGTCTTAAATTATTAACCCGTCAACTTGAATCAGTCGTAAGACGCTGAAGTGACAACCAAAATCAGCAAATCACAGATCAGGTTTTGGGCTCATTTTTGGGTTAGCGAAAAGTTAGAGTTAGGTTAGAGTTAGGTTAGAGTTGGAAATTTCGTTTTTTGTGGTTCAGGATGTCAAAGAGCAGGGTCAAGCGTGGTGGTCTTTCAGTCGCATCCATGGTGCAAAGACAAGTCAAGCCCATTGCGGTTTTCACATTTTCGGGGAAGTTTTTTTTCATGAAAACGAAAAAAAACTTCTGTTACAGTTGTTACAGTGTTACAGTTTGTACTTCCCTGGAAAAAGTTGAATGGTTTTTACTATAACCCTGC
>CAMYYB010000069.1 GCA_947303335.1 uncultured Bacteroidales bacterium
CGAAAGCCTTCGTGGTGGAGGAAACTTTCCGCCAAATGAGCGGTCAGCACCTCATAGTCTGCGCCGACAAAGAAGACGCAGCTTATTTCTACAACGACCTCGAGAGTCTGCTTGGCGAACGCGGGATAGACTACAGCAAGAAACAGGTCCTCTTCTACCCCACTTCCTACAAACGTCCCTACGAACCTGAAAAACCAGACAACACCTATATCCTCTCGCGCACCGAGGTGCTTCAACGTGTTTCCACCTCCGAGCGAAAGACCTTGATAGTAAGCTATCCTGAAGCACTCAGTGAGAAGGTCTTTACCCGCAAGCTCTTGGCAAAAAACACCTTCAAAATCAAGGTGGGCGATAAAATCAACCTGGACTTCCTCACCGATATGCTCTATGAATACGAGTTTGAGAGTGTGGATTTCGTGGTGGAACCTGGACAGTTTGCCATCCGTGGTGGTTTAGTCGATGTGTTTTCATTCGCTAACGACTACCCTTACCGTATTGAATTTTTCGGTGATGAGGTGGACAGTATCCGTAGCTTCAACATCGCTGACCAGCTCTCTATCGAGAAGTTGAAACAAATCGTCTTGCTGCCCAATATGCAAGAACGCGCCTTCGTAGAAGAGCGAGAAGCCATCCTGCAATACTTGCCCGACACCACTACCGTCTGGCTCACAGACATGGCCTTCTTCGCCACACAGGTCGACAAGGAATACGACCGAGCGGTGGAAGCTTGGGAGAAAATGAACGACGATGAGGATGAGGGAAACGAACGCATCAAGGACATTTCCCCTGGAAAGTTGTTTGCCAAATCGGAAGAATTGCTAAATGCCCTTGTCAAACACCCCACTGTGGAGTTTGGCACTTCAAGCCAACTCTCAACTATTAACTCTCAACTCTTAACTATTGTTTTCCATACCAAGCCCCAACCCATCTTCAGCAAGAACTTCAACCTCTTGATTGATGACATTGCCGAACATAAGGAAGAAGGCTACCGAATTATCGTCTTCTCGGAAAGCAGCAAACAACTCTCGCGCATCCAAGCGATTCTGAATGACATCAACCACAACGAAGAAGACCACCGCGACTTTGAGACGGAAACTATCGCTATCCATGGAGGCTTCATCGACGAGGATTTGAAGGTGTGCTGCTATACCGACCACCAAATTTTTGAGCGTTACCACCGCTTCCATCTGCGCGACAATTTCTCCACCAAGCAGGCCATCACGCTGAAAGACCTCTACGAGCTGAAACCTGGCGACTATGTCACCCATATCGATCACGGTATAGGTCGCTTCGATGGTTTGGAGACCATAGAGAACAACGGCAAGCCCCAAGAGGCCATCCGCCTGATTTACAACAACGGCGACCTGCTCTATGTGAGCATCCACTCGCTGCACCGCATCGCCAAATACAGCAGCAAGGACGGCACCGAGCCCAAACTCAGCACCCTCGGCAGTGGCGCGTGGAACCGACTGAAAAACAAGACGAAAAGCAAGGTCAAGGACATCGCGCGCGAGCTGATCAAACTCTACGCCGAGCGCAAACGCACCCCAGGCTTCAAGTTCTCGCCCGACAACTACCTGCAAAACGAGTTGGAAGCCTCGTTCATCTACGAGGACACCCCCGACCAGCTGAAAGCCACCAACGACGTGAAACGCGACATGGAGAGCGAGAACCCCATGGACCGCCTCGTGTGCGGCGACGTCGGCTTCGGCAAGACCGAAGTGGCCATGCGCGCCGCCTTCAAGGCCTGCTGCGACTCGAAACAAGTGGCTGTGCTCGTGCCGACAACGGTACTTGCCCTACAACACTACCACACCTTTACCGAACGCTTCGACGGTTTCCCCGTCACCATAGAATACCTCAACCGCTTCAAGACCACCAAACAACAGAATGAAATCCTAAAACGCCTCGAAAAAGGCGAAATCGACATCATCATCGGGACGCATCGCCTCACTGGAAAGGATGTGAAGTTCAAGGACTTGGGCTTGCTCGTTATCGACGAGGAGCAGAAATTCGGCGTGGCCGTGAAGGAGAAACTGAAAGAGATGAAGGCCAATGTCGACACGCTGACCTTGACCGCCACGCCTATCCCGAGAACCTTGCAGTTCTCCATGATGGGTGCCCGCGACCTCAGTGTCATCACCACACCACCACCCAACCGCTATCCCGTGCAGACCGAGTTACGTGGCTTCGACGGCGAGCTCATCCGCGATGCCATCCAATTTGAACTCGCCCGCAACGGACAGGTGTTCTTCATCCACAACCGCATCCAAAACATCATGGATGTGCACGATTTCATCTTACGGTATGTGCCCGGTGTGCGTATCGCCGTCGCCCACGGACAAATGGAAGGTGCCAAATTGGAGAAAATCATGCTCGACTTTATCAATGGCGACTACGATGTGCTGCTCTGTACCACCATTGTAGAGAGTGGTCTCGATATTCCCAATGCTAACACCATCATCATCAACGATGCCCACCGATACGGCCTCAGCGACCTGCACCAACTTCGTGGCCGTGTAGGACGTTCCAACAAGAAAGCTTTCTGCTACTTGCTGACGCCGCCTTTAAGCACGCTGACCCAAGAGGCCCAAAAACGCCTGCGTGCCTTGGAGGAATTCTCCGACCTTGGCGAAGGCATCAACATCGCGATGCGCGATTTGGACATTAGAGGTGCAGGAAACATCTTGGGTGCCGAACAGAGCGGCTTCATCAACGATATTGGCTTTGAGACCTACCACAAAATCCTCGACGAAGCCATCCTCGAACTGAAAGAAACCGAGTTCCAAGACATCTTCGACAAGGAAGAAGAGAAGACCTACGTTGCGGATTGCACCATCGAGACTGATATGGAGGTGCGCTTCCCAGCCGATTACATCAACTCGACACAAGAGCGTGTCAGCCTTTACAGCGAATTGGACCGTACCAAAACCGAGGAGCAACTGATGAAATTCACTGACCATCTCATCGACCGCTTCGGGCCTATCCCGAAGCAGGTCAACGACCTGCTCAATACGGTGCGTCTGCGCTGGATTGCCAAAGACTTGGGTTTCGAGAAGATACTGCTGCGCAACCACAATATGACAGCCTACTTCGTCAGCAACCCAGAGTCGAAATACTTTGAGAGCGCGACCTTCCAACAGGTGATGAAGTACATCATGGACCACCCCAAGCGCACCGCTGTGAAGGAGATGAACGAAAAGCTGCAGCTCACCGTGAAGGAAGTGAGTACCGTGACTCAGGCGTTGGAGCTGCTGAGGGAAATCGATAGCTCTAATTGAGCAACAGCTGGTAGACGTTTTGACCTCACCCCCTGGCCCCCTCTCCAATGTGGCGAGGGGGAAAGCGAAGCCCGGAAAGTTTTTTCCCTCGCCGTTCTCTTGGTGTTTGGGATTTTTTCTATTTTTGCAACTCGATAAAAAAGAACAACCTCCATCACCCTCATGCAAAACCAAGCGCAAACACTTATTTTCCAGCCGATTAATACCCTCTATGGGGGGGGGGGGTAAAAGCCTCATTATCAGTTGGTTTACTTGTCGTCGATTCTTTCCTTTCATTTTATATTCTTGCAAAGCGCCCGAAGGCGCTTTGCGCTTTTTTTTAAACTTCTCAGCATTATGTCACCATTATCATTCTTCTACAAACTCAAATACGGTTCCTACAAAGAGTCCACAAGGGCGACCCTCTATGAAGAGATAGCTGCCAGTTTCAATGTGACACCGCAACATGTCTATGAGCTTAATCATGGGAAAAGGGTGCGCTCGTGGGTGGATGGAGCCATCCGCGATGAACTGAAGGCACGATTCTTTAGAAAAGAAGAGGAGGAGATGATTTGACCTCACCCCCTGGCCCCCTCTCCACCGTGGCGAGGGGGAAAGAGCTAAGCCCGGAAAACTGATACCAACAGATACCAACAATTCAACAACTAAACAACTAACAACTAAACAAACATTTCTATGCAAAAACAGCGAACACGACACAGAAGGAAGCCACCGGCGCGGTCTTCCTGCCGGCTGCTGGCAAGCGCAATGGTACTTCGTTCAGCAATATTGAGAATTGCGGCTTCTACTGGTCGAGTTCGTTCGGTTCTTACCGAGAAGCATGGTACGCGTACATACCAAGCGCCAACCTTTACCCAAAGAACCCCACCGAGCGCTACTTTGGTCAAAGCGTCCGCCTCGTCCGCAACGCGGAATAATCCCACCCCTCCTTCGGGGGCTTGGCGGCTTCGGCGCGTTGAGCCCCCGAATTTGATGAAGTATACTTTACCTGCCAGCTGAAGTATACTTTACCTGCCAGCTGAAGTATACTTCGCGAAAAACAGACTGTTTTTGACTTCAATCCATACAATAAACCCATAAAAACTATCAACTATGGCAAAGATTAAATACACGGTGAAAGAAAACACCAAGACAGGAACCCACTCATGGTATGCCGTGCCTGTGTTCAACGGCACACTGAGCTTCAGCGAGCTTTGCGAAGAGGCTTGCGACGACAACACCTACTCGGTCGAGGAAATGATTGGCTGCGTGTCGAAGTTCATGAAGATTGTGCAACGCGAGGCTGCCCGAGGCTTCCGCTGCAAGCTTGGCAACGACTTCCTGACCGTCTATCCCAACATCCAGTGCTCCGCAAAGGACGAGCTGAACCCCGACGGCACCGTGAAGACGCCTGCCACAGCCAAGGACGTGAAGGCCAACAACGCCAAGTCGCGCTTGGGCTGCACCGTTTCACCCAAGTACTCCCTGCAGTTCGCCGCCTCCGTCTTCTGGCAGAAGGTCGACAAGGACGGCAACAATATTGAGGAGGGAGACGACATCACCCAAGGCAACTCGAACGTCGACCCCAACAGCAGCGAACCCACCGGCGAAGAGCCTAACACCGGAGGCGACACCCCCGGCGGCAACACTGGTGGCGGCGAGACTCCTGGCGGCAACGGCGGCAATGGCGGCGGTGGTAACAATGGCGGCGACGACCCGTTTGCCGGATAAGGCTCGCAACGCGGGATGAACCCGCAACAACCGTTTAACTTAATCTAAAGGCGACCTTCACGGGTCGCCTTTCGTTTTTTCCTTGCGTCCGGCAGGCACCCCCTCTCCACCGTGGAGAGGGGGCAGGGGGGTGAGGTCTCACATATCCCGCCAAAAATTTTTCCCTAACCATCCCTGTCGTGCGAGGGATTTTTTCTATTTTTGCAAGCGGAAAAAACATAAAACAATGGCTACATATACTATTACACTGAATGAGCGCACGGCAAGCGGAAAGGCGTTGATGAGCTATCTGCAAGCTTTGGGAGTAATTATTGAAAAGATTTCTCCAAAAACAAAAAGCAGCTATCGTCGTTCGCAGGAAGACAAATTGGCAGGGCGTGTAGAGACATTCTCGTCTTCAGAAGAAATGTTCCAATCATTAGGGATTTAAGCGTATGTATACAATACGGATGACCCGAACGTTCCGTAAGGACACGGAGCGTTGTTGCAAACGCGGATATAATATGGAATTGCTTAAAACAGCCATTCGTTTTCTTGAAGCCGAGGGTCAATTGCCACAAAGTTATCGGCCGCATAAACTGACCGGCAATTATAGTGGCAGTTGGGAATGCCATATCAAAGGGGATTGGCTGCTCATTTGGGAACAGAATGACACGGAATTGACACTCCTTTTTACAGGTACAGGCACACATGCTGACCTGTTCGGGTAATTAAAGCCAACGCGCAAAGGCGACCCGTGGGGGCCGCCTTTCGTTTTTTCCTTGCGTCCGGCAGGCACTCCCCCCTCTCCACGGTGGAGAGGGGGGCCGGGGGGGTGAGGTCTCACATATCCCGCCAAAAATTTTTCCCTAACCATCCCTGTCGTGCGAGGGCCTATCGCTTTTCCCAGAAATCGGCGCCCTTCACGCCGATTTCCTTCGGGTCAAAGACGGGGTCTTTGCCTTCTTTCTTTTGTCGCTCGTATGATTTCAACGCCTTGAAAGCCTTGGGCGAGAGCAGCAGGATGGCAATGATGTTCACCCAAGCCATAGCCCCCACACCCGTATCTCCGAGGTTCCAAATCATCTTGGCCTCATAGAGCGAACCGACGAAGACCATCGCCACCGTAGAGATACGCAACACCCAAATCAGAATATGTTCCAACTTGCCCTTACCGAAAAGGTAGACGAGATTAGTCTCAGCGTAATAATAATACGCCATAATCGTCGTGAAGGCAAAGAAAAACAAGGCAAACGAGACGATGATGCCGCCCAAGCGGGCACCCAACAACGTACCCAAAGCAGCAGTGGTATAGCTCACATCAGGAGCACCTAACTTCACTCCCTCAGCGGCAATGAGGATATGACCTGAAGCGTCAAAGACGTTGTAGGTCTTGCAAGCCAAAATCATCAAAGCTGTAGCGGTACACACCAACAGGGTGTCAATATACACGGAGAACGCTTGCACCAAGCCCTGCTTGACAGGATGCGAAACCCTGGCTGCTCCTGCCACGATAGCGCCAGTACCCTGACCGGCTTCGTTAGAATAGATGCCACGCTTCACGCCCCAAGCAATGGTCGAGCCCAAGATGCCGCCCAAAGCTTGATTCATACCAAAAGCACTGCGAATCATGTCCATGAACACCACAGGCACATCATGGATATGGAAAGCCAGCACAACCAAAGCAAGCACGATATATAGAATTGCCATAAAAGGAGCCACAATCTGTGCCACGTTAGCAATACGCTGCACACCGCCTATCACCACCAAACCGATAAGCGCAGCAACCACACCGCCCACTATGGCTGGATGAATATGAAAGGTATTGGCAAACGAGATAGCAATACCGTTAGACTGAACAGGCGGCATGAAAATGCCCGAAGCCAACACAGCACACACAGCAAACACAACTGCTAACCACCTACAATTCAATCCTTTTTCAATATAATACGCTGGTCCTCCACGAAACTGTCCCTTGTGTTCCTCCTTGTAAATCTGCGACAGAGTAGCCTCCGAGAAGGCCGAACCAGCACCAAGGAAAGCAATAATCCACATCCAGACGATGGCTCCTGGACCACCATATCCGATAGCCGTAGCCACACCTACAATATTGCCTGTTCCCACTCGCCCTGATAGTGCCATTGAGAAGGCCTGAAACGAGGTGATGCCTGTCTTTTCACCCTTATCCGATGAAAAAAGTAAGCGTGCCATCTCGCGAATACGACGCACCTGAACGAAGCGTGTGCCTATGGAAAAATATAGTCCAGCCAAGAGGCAGATGGCTACCAACGGTGGGCTCCACACCCAACCACTTATTGTCTGAATGATTTGTTCCAAAGAGTTTGCTGTTTTGAGGGGTCAAAGATAGGGATTTTTTCACAAAAAGAAACAAAAACATAAAAACTTAAAACAACTCATCCATCACCACCTGTTTCTGCACGATGCCACTATGTTTGCCGTAGGCCAAGCCGTAGGTGGTCACCAAGGTCAAATGGACAGTCTGTTTCTTCAACAAGGTTTTCTTCAAGACCTCAATGCGGTTGCGAATTTTGGCTTCTTCGTCCTTATCAATGGAGTAGACACTTCCAGCAAACTTCATCTCACAGAGATTGACCACATTGTCTTTCCTGATGATGAGCAAGTCAATCTGCGCCCCATCTTGACTGTCATCTCCTTTGACTTTCCATGCTGACACACTGGATTTTACGCCACCTATCTCCAAAGCCCGCTTGATTTGGGTGATATGCTGCCAACAAACTTGCTCAAAAGCCATACCGCGCCACGAATTCATAATATCGGAAGTGATGTTGTCCGTCATAAAACTGACATCCGAAAGATTCGGCTCAACATATTTCACCCAAAACAGGCAGAAATTGTCGGCCAATTTGTAAGACTCCCCTTTGCCTTGCACTCCGTATGGCATATAACGGATGATGAAATCGCTCTCCGCAAGTGCCTTCAAGGTGTCGGTAAGTCCTCCGCCGAAAGGCAATCCCGTGGCATTGGCAATCTCCTCGCGCGTGAAACCTCCATGCCGTGTGGCCAGCAAACGGATGATTTTCTTGCAATCTTCCGAATTGCCAAAAACGGCGTTGAAAAGTCGGTTGAATTCGTCTTTCAGCCTCGGATTCTTGCCAAACAACAGTTTGTCGGTATTGCGCTCAAAGCTCAGACCTTTCTCAAAATAGCTGAGATAATACGGTATGCCGCCAAACACCATGTGGGCCTGTACAATGTCGTAACGCGACAATTCAATCTGCGCATGGGCAAAGTATTCCTCACATTCTTTCAGCGTGAAGGGTGACAACTTTATTTCGTCAGTGAGTCGTCCATATAAGCCACCGCGACTGCGCGAAAGGTTACTGAGAATCCAAGAAGTAGCGCTACCGCACACGATGAGCATCATATTGTCGCGGCGACTGCACCATCCGTTCCAAAAATTCTCAAAAGCAGGCAAGAATCCCGAACGAGGCGTGTCCATCCAAGGCAATTCGTCAATGAAAACCACTTGACGGCTTCCATCATCAAGTTTGAGAAGCAATTGCTCAAGTTGGTAGAAAGCCTCCATCCAAGACTTAGGCATTGCAAAGCCTTCCAGTCCGTGACTGAGCAGCGAGAAATAGAAACTCTCCAACTGCACCTTCATGCGGCTTTTGCCTTTTTCCTGATCCACAGGCGAAACGCCAGTGTGTTGAAAAGTGATGCGGCCTTTCAATGCTTGGTTGATGAGGAAAGTCTTGCCTACGCGTCGCCTTCCACACACTGCGATAAACTCCGACCTATCGCTGCGATAATGCCTTTCAATCTCTTCAATCTCTGATTTTCTGCCAATTACATAACTCATTGCATTTATATTTTGCCGCAAAGATATAAAAACCATCAGAATCGGCAAGATATAGTATATTATTTTCTGCCGATTCTCCGTTTTTTACCTCATTTGGCAGGTTTGATTAAGTGCAATAATCACAATTATCTCTTTATAAAGGGTTTCACAAGAGCTTTTGAAGAGCCCGTTGGGGCAATGACATAATAAACACCGGCTTTCAACCCTCCGACATCAAGACGAATTGAACCACCTTCGACGCTGGTGCAGCGAATAGTTTTTCCCATCTCGTCTATCAAGAGCACTTGATGCAATCCTTCAGCCTCAACGGTGATGAAATCCATAGCTGGATTCGGGAACACGCTGATTTCCTTATCGTTGCTCTCTTGAACACCCTCTGGGTCTAAGGGTGTCACCCAGAAAGTCACCATAGCCGTGTTGCAATTGCAGGGGATGGTCATTTGGATATCCAACCAGGCAATGGAGCCGGGCTCGATTTCAGGACGCAGTGTGGCTGTCATTGTGACTTCTACTATCTCGTCAGGCTCAGTTGGAATAGTCATTCCCGTTGCGCCATTGCAGGTGCAAGTGAAATCGGTGAAAAACTCGTTTGAAGGGTGCATGGTGACATCCACAGGGTCATAGCCCGTATTGTGGACAAGGTAATGGAACACGGCCTGCGTCCCGGGATACATGGATGTGTCGCCCGTTATTTCTTCAGCAATAAAGGTGTATTGCTCCACCATATCGATTTCCACATCATCGATAGTGAGATGGGTAGCTCCATCCAAGGCAACCGCACGGAAACCAAAGTACTGACAGTCAGGGGGAATAATCTCCACATAGGCCGACACCTTTTCGTATTCATCCTTGTTGATGGTCGTGGAATAGAACATCGTGTGCATACCGCCAGACGTAGGTGTGGAGCCGGCCCAAATCTCAAGCAGGAACTCGCCGTCCGTGATGGCCCACATCGTGAACCGATACCTCATGCTCTCAATCAGATACATGGGCATATACAGCCACGATTCCTCAGCGTTGCTGAAAGCATACCAGTTACCCGTATGTGGGAGACGGTTATGGTCTTTTTCAAGATAGCCGCAGAGCCACGAGTCGTCGCTGCTTGTCCAGCCCACTGGGACTTGCATATCATGGTTGGCATATTCAAAGCCTTCGGTAAGCAGATTACCTGCAAACGTGAAGGTCGCCATCAGGCAAACTAATAAAAGTAAGATTGTTTTTTTCATGGTTTAGTGATAATTATGGCAGCAAAATTAGAGTTTTCTGTGAAAACACCACCTTATTTTATAAAAAACAGTCGCTTTTGAATGAAAAAAATTGTTGTTATCTTGCGAAACTTATAGAGAAACGCCTATCTTTGCAACGAAATTCTCGCCGCGAAATTCTCGCGTTTTTTAGAGCAATGTCGTATGTCAATAAATTGATTAAAAATGGCAAATAAATCACAGGAAATCAATCCATTTTCAGTACTTTCCTACCTTGGAAAAGACTACTTCTGCGACCGTGAAAACGAGACAAAAGAGCTGTTGGAAGCACGTAAAAACGGACGAAATATAACCCTTTTAAGTCCAAGAAGGATGGGAAAAACGGGATTAATCAAGCATGTTTTCGCACATTTAGACCCAAAAGAAATCGTTTGCCTTTATGTCGATTTGGATCAAACCACGTGCCTTGCTGATTTGGTAAAAGTCTTTGGAGAGGTGGTAATGAAAAAAATCGGGGCACCTTCGGAACGCGTTTGGAAAGAAATCTTGGCCTGGTTCAAGTCGTTTCGTCCCGTGATGACCGCTGACCCCGCCACAGGAGCACCACAACTCAGCCTCGATGTGCAGCCCTCGTCGGCAGAAGCCTCGTTGGGTGAGTTGTTTGGCTGGTTGGAGAAATCGAAACTGCCTTGTTATGTGGCTTTCGATGAATTTCAAGTCATTACCGACTATCCCGAGCTGAAGATGGAAGCCCTGTTGCGTAGTCATATCCAGCATCTCACCAATGTCAATTTCATCTTTGCAGGTAGCCAAAAGCATCTGATGACCGAAATGTTTATGGCGGCAAACCGACCGTTTTTCCAAAGCACACAGATGTTTCCGCTGTATGAAATCCCCGAAGACACGTATTTCGACTTCGCGCAACGCCATTTCGAGCGACACAAGCAAACAATGCCGCAAGAGACTTTCCATAAATTGTACTCAACCGTTTACGGACACACTTGGTATATACAATGTGTACTCAACCGGCTTTATCAATATGGTATACGCCAAATCGACAATCAAGTTTTGATTTCAACCATCAACAATATTCTAACGGAATACAAAGAATCTTTCAGAACGTATTGCAAATTGCTTACCTCCAATCAGTTGTCACTTATCAAAGCCATCGCCCAAGAGGGCAAAGTGAAGGAAATTGGAAGTCAGGAGTTCTTGCAAAAATACCAACCCGGACCTGCCAGTACCGTAAGAAGCGCTCTCCGCGTCCTTATCGACAAGGAATTGGTAGCAGAAGACGAGGATGGCTATAGCGTCTATGACCGTTTCTTTGGGCTTTGGTTGAGACAATAAAAAAAGCCAGAACCTTTTGTGGCTCTGGCTTAAATGTTCCGTATTATTGCTTACTCTTTCGTGTTTCGTTCCTTGACAATCTCCTCTTGTCGGTCTCTCGGCATTGACATATACTGATGGAATTCCATCGAGTAATTGGCACGGCCTGAAGTGAGGTTGCGCAACGCAGTGGCGTAACCAAACATCTCCATCAACGGGACAAACGCATCGAGTTTTTGCGAACCCTTGCGGAAACGGCGCATATTCTCAATGCGACCGCGACGCTTGTTGAGGTCGCCCGTCACGTTACCAATGTAGTCATCGGGCGTGTTAATTTCCACCTTCATCACCGGCTCCAGCAACACAGGGCTGGCTTTCATGAAAGCCTGCTTGAAGCACATCTGGGCACAGAGTTGGAAAGCCATATCGCTGGAATCAACTGGGTGTGAGCTACCATCAACGAGGACGCACTTCACGTCCACCACAGGATACCCCGCAAAGGGGCCTTTGTTCATGGCTGCCGCCAAACCCTTCTGCACAGAAGGAATGTATTCCTTCGGAATCACACCACCCTTGGTAAGGTCGACAAACTCGAAACCGTTGCCTGGATTAGGCTCGAAACGGATGACAGTATGGGCAAACTGGCCCTTGCCACCCGTTTGCTTCACGTAGCGGAAGTTGCACTCGAATGGAGCCGTAATAGTCTCGCGGAACGACACCGAAGGAGCACCCACGGTTACTGGCACTTTAAATTCTTCTTTCAGTCTATCAACAATGATTTCCAGATGCAACTCACCCATGCCTGCAATGATGGTCTCTTCGGTCTCCTCATCGAAATGGGCGTGGAACGAGGGGTCTTCGTTGCAGAGTTTGGCTAAAGCCTCGCTCAACTTGCTGCGGTTCTTCTTGTCATCGAGGTTCACCTTCATCTCGATAACCGCAGGCGGTATATTGATGGATTCCAAAAGGACAGGCTGCTCGTTCTCGTCGCAGAGGGTCTCACCCGTCTTGGTGTATTTCATACCCACAAGGGCGACAATCTCGCCAGCGCCCGCCTCGCTAATCTCTTCGCGTTCTTTCGCCTTGATGCGGAAGATACGGCCCACACGCTCGCTCTTCATCTTATTGGTGTTATAGACGCTCATGCCGTTCACCAGCTTGCCGCTGAAGATACGGATGAAAGTCTGCTGCCCCACATACGGGTCGTTGATGAGCTTGAAGGCAAGTGCTGAGAAAGGCTCGTTCTCAGAGGGGTTGCGGCGGTAGGTCTTTTCCTCGTTGGCGGGGTCGTGGGCGATAACGGCACCCAAGTCGTTGGGCGAAGGCAGATAATCCACGATGGCGTCCAAAAGGAGCTGGATACCTTTATTCTTATAGGCGGCACCGCAGAACACGGGCACCATCATCAGTTTGATGGTAGCCTTACGGATAGCGGCCATCAGTTTGTCGGTGGGGATTTCGGCATCTTCGAGATAGAGTTCAGCAATCTCGTCATCGAGGTCGGCAACCTTTTCGATGAGGTTGCGGCGGGCTTCCTTTGCCTGCTCCATCATCTGTTCCGGGATGGGACCGACGATGCGTTCCTTTTCGACAAAGCGCACCGAGTTCATCTGCACCAAGTCGACCATACCTTCAAAGGTATTTTCAGCTCCGATGGGCAGATGCAGCGGCACGGCATTGGCACCCAAATATTTATGCATTTGGTTGACCACCTCTTGGAAGTCGGCACCCGTACGGTCCATCTTGTTCACGAAGGCAATACGGGGCACGCGGTATTTATCAGCCTGGTTCCACACCGTCTCCGATTGCGGCTCCACGCCACCCACGGCGCAAAACACCGCCACCATGCCGTCGATGACACGCAGCGAGCGTTCCACCTCGACGGTGAAGTCGACGTGACCGGGAGTATCGATAAGGTTGATCTGATAGCCGTTCCAATGGGCAGTGATGGCTGCCGAAGCGATGGTGATGCCGCGCTCCTGCTCTTGTTTCATAAAGTCCATGGTGG
>CAMYYB010000070.1 GCA_947303335.1 uncultured Bacteroidales bacterium
CGGTAAAATTTACAGCCATAAAAGAATGGGCACATGAAGAAGTTCTACGACAGGGAACGTGAGATGGAGCAGCTGCGCGATATGCAGCGGCAAGCATTTGAGGATTACAGCAGATTTGTGGTGCTGACGGGCAGAAGGCGCGTGGGCAAGACAAGTCTGGTCTATCGGTTAATGGAGGAGACAAAGGAGGAGGCACCAGGCCTCTATTTCTTTGTGGGCCGCAAAACGGAAGCTATGCTTGTAAGAACCTACTGCGATGAGGTCCGCACGAAACTGGAGGAGTATGTGCCGGAAGGTATCACGAGTTTTCGTGGTTTGTTACAATTGCTTTTGGAGATTGGTAAACGTCGGCATTTTACGCTGTTCATCGACGAGTTTCAAGAGTTTGACAACGTGAATGCAGGGGTGTTCAGCGATGTGCAGGAACTGTGGGACAGGTATAAAAAGGAAACAAAAGTGTGCCTGATTGTGTCGGGCAGTATCTTTTGCATGATGGAGAAAATTTTCAAGGATGAAGCGCAGCCATTGTTTGGCCGCGACGACTGTACAATAAAACTGCAGCCCTTCACAACGGCGACAATACGCGAAATTTTGGGTGACTACAAGGCTGATTACACGAATGAAGATTTGCTGGCACTGTGGACCATCACAGGCGGTGTGGCACGGTATATTGAGCAACTGATGAATAACCGCTGCACGAACATGAAAACGATGCTACACTATGTGTGCTCAAGCGGAGACAGCTACTTTATTGAAGAGGGAAAATCGGTGCTGGTACAGGAATTCGGTAAGCAATATGGTACGTATTTCAGCATACTGGATCAAATAGCGCATGGCGATGTGACGCAAAGCGAGATAGAAGCTTCATTAGGTGTGAAAAGTTTGGGGGGACAGTTGAAGGTGCTGGAAGAGAAATACGGCATCATCAAGAAAAAACGGCCAGTGGGTGCGAAGGAGGGAAGCCAAACGGTACGCTACGAAATACAGGACAACTTCTTCCGATTCTGGTTCAGGTATATCAACCGGTATGCCTCGCTGATAGAGATTCGGAACTTCCCGGCGTTAGAGCAAATTATGGTGGATGACTATACGACGTTCTCTGGCATAGCGCTGGAACGCTGGTTCAGGCAGAAAATGATGGAGAGCTACCATTACAAGACGATAGGTGGCTGGTGGCTGCCCAGTGGTGTAAATGCCCATGGAGACCATGATGACTTTGAAATTGACATCGTGGCGGTGACACTGGGGGATGAAGTAGAAGCTTATGAGGTGAAACGGAATCCGAAGAAATACAATCCTGCACGGCTCAAGGAGAAAGTGGAAATGATGCAACGGCATCTTTTCCGAGGACAAGAAGTGAAAATGAACGGGCTAAGCATGGAGGAAATGTAATTAGGATATGAAGCAACCCTCGCTCAACCAATCGATACTGAAACTGGCCATCCCCAACATTATCAGCAACATCACCGTGCCGCTGCTTGGTCTGGTCGATATGGTGCTGATGGGACATCAGGACAGCATCGCCTACATTGGAGCCATCGGTCTGGGTGGCACCATCTTCAGTGTGATGTACTCCATCTTCAGCTTCATGCGGGCGGGTACGACGGGATTCACGGCACAGGCCTATGGTGCCAACGACCGGGCGGAAATCGCCTATTCGCTCTACCGCTCGCTCTGCATTGCCTTAATCGCTACTGTATTGGTGCTGTCGTTGCAGGATGCCGTCGAATGGCTCAGCATGAAACTCCTGCACGGCAGCGAAGAGGTGCTGGCCTATACCGCCACCTATTTCCACGTGCGCATCTGGGCCGCTCCTGCGGTGCTCTGCCTCTATGCCTTCAACGGCTGGTATATCGGAATGCAGAACACCACCATCCCTATGATTATCGCCATCCTGACCAACGTGGTCAACATCATATTGAGTATCGTTTTTGTCAACGTTATGGGAATGGGAGTCACGGGAGTCGCCTTGGGTACCGTCATCGCGCAATACTGTGGACTGCTGACTGCCGTCATCTTCCTCTTCGCCAAGTTCCGCTACCACCTCATCCCCATCCGAAGGGTGATTCTGCTGCAACGCGACAAGCTGAAGCGTTTCTTCTCGGTAAATGCCGACTTTATGATTCGCAGCATATTGCTGGTGCTGAGTATTGCCTACTTTAACAACCAGTCGGCCAAACTGGGCGACGATATGCTGGCCGTCAACATGATATTGATGCAGTTCTTCTACATCTTCTCCTACTTCACCGATGGCTTTGCCTATGCGGGTGAGGCTTTGGTGGGACGTTTCACGGGAGCTGGCGACAAGCCGCAGTTGAGGCATACCGTCAAATTGTTGTTCATCTGGGGTTTCCTCATCGCTTTGCCTTTCACGGTACTCTATGCCCTCTTCCCCGACTGGTTCATCGGCCTCATCTCCGACCAGCCTGAGATTGCAGTGCAAGCCCAACCGTATCATATCTATATGATTGCCATTCCGCTCATCACCTTTGCGGCTTTCCTTTGGGATGGGGTCTACATCGGAGCCACAGCCGCACGCGCCATTCGCAACACGATGCTGATTTCAGCCTTGGGGGTATTCCTGCCCGCCTCGCTCATCCTGATGCCCTATTTCGGCAATCACGGCCTATGGGTGGCTTTCCTGCTCTTCATGGTGGCCCGAGGGCTAAGTATGACCATAATGGCAAGAAAAGCTATTTTCAAATGAGAAAATCCCTATCTTTGCAAAAATTTTCAAAAACAGACAACTCTATGAACAGAATTCTTACCGTATTATCCCTGGTCCTGATGACGGCACTCGCTCTGCCCGTCCACGCCCAGGAGAAGAAGTTCTTCACCCCTGAAGACGCCTCCTATAACAACCGCAGCCTGTATGCCCAACGTCCCAACCAACTGAAATGGATTGGCGACTCTGACATTCTGATGCAGGTGAAGGGCAACGAGATCCTCACCATGAGTCCCACGAGCAAGAAAGAGGCCGTCTTTAAGACCCTCGACGAGCTGAACGGCTACGCCAACGCAGCAGGCATCGACAGCCTGCGCCGCATCCCGCAACTGAACTGGCTCAACGACTATCAAGCCACTTTCTATGCTATGGGTAAGGAGGGCATCACCCTCAACCGCCTCGATCTGAAGAAGAGCCGTATGGACCATATCGCCACCATCCCCCAGGGAGCCGAGAACCAAACCATAGCCAACGGCACCTTGTATGTAGCCTATACCATCGACAATAACCTCTATGTGGCCAACGGTGACAAGCAGATTCAAATTACCGACAACCCTGAAGGCGTGGTAGCCGGACAAAGCGTACACCGCAACGAGTTTGCCATCAACGGCGGCATTTTCTGGTCGCCCAACGGCAGACTCCTCGCCTACTACAGCATGGATGAGCGCATGGTGACTGACTATCCTTTGGTCGACATCACCGAGCGCGTCGCCACCGCCAAACCCATCAAGTATCCTATGGCCGGAATGACCAGCCACCAAGTAACGCTGCACATCTACAACGTCGCTTCCAGCAAGGAAATCGTCGTGAAGACCGGCGAACCCGTTGAGCAATACCTCACCGCCATCACCTGGAACCCCGACAATAAGCGCGTCTATATCGGCGTGCTGAACCGCCAGCAGAACCATCTGAAGTTCAACGAATACGATGCCCTCACCGGCGACTTCATCCGGACCATCTTCGAAGACCAAGATGAGCAGTTTGTGGAGCCTCAGGGTCCCGCCTACTTCCTGCCCAACAATCCCGACCAGTTCATCTGGAAAGCCCAGCGCGACGGCTATTATCACCTCTATCTGTATAACATCAGCAAAGGCACCTCGATACAACTCACCAAGGGCAGCTACGTCGTCACCGACTTCAACGGATTCTCGAAAGACGGCAGCAAGATTTTCTACCGCACTACCGAGGTCAGCCCGCTGGAACGCCACTGCTACATGATGGAACTCAAGAGCGGCAAGATTACCAAGCTCACCAAGGAACACGGCACCCATGATGTGTCGCCCTCGTCCAATGGCAAATATTTCTTGGACTTCTACTCCAGCACCGATGTGCCTTATAACATCGACCTGCAAGACAAGGACGGCAAATTCGTCCGTCGTCTGCACGAAGCCGAGAACCCGCTGAAGGACTACTACATCGGCGAGACTACGCTGGGTACCCTGAAAGCCGAAGACGGTCAGACACTCTACACCCGCCTCATCAAGCCCTATAACTTCGATGCTTCGCAGAAATATCCCGTCATCGTCTACGTCTATGGAGGTCCCCACGCCCAACTTATTACTGACACCTGGACTGCCGGAGCCGGCATCTACCTCAACTATCTGGCTCAGGAAGGCTTCCTCGTCTTCACTCTCGACAATCGTGGCTCAGCAGACCGTGGTGAGGCTTTTGAGCAATGCATCCACCGCCAATGCGGACAACTTGAGATGCGTGACCAGATGACAGGTATCAACTGGCTGAAGACCCTCCCCTACGTCGATGCCAACCGCATCGGTTCCGATGGCTGGAGCTATGGCGGCTTCATGTCGACCTCGCTGAAGATTAATCACCCCGAGGTGTTTAAGGTCAGTGTGGCAGGCGGCCCCGTGCTCGACTGGAAGTATTACGAAATCATGTACGGCGAGCGTTATATGGACACCCCCGAGGAGAACCCCGAGGGCTACGAGCTGACCAGCCTCGAGAACAAGACCGACAAGCTGGAAGGCAAGCTCCTGATGATTCACTGCACCACTGACCCTGTGGTGATGTGGCAACACAGCCTCGTCTTCGTCGAGAACTGCATCCATAACGGTAAGCTGTTGGACTACTTCGTCTATCCTGGACACGACCACAACGTCTACGGTATGGACAGGGCCCACTTGATTACCAAGATTACCCAATACTTTAAGGACAATCTCTAAGTCCTTAATGGCACAAAAAAAGCGGAAGGATTCATTTCCTTCCGCTTTTTTTTATTTACAAACTCTTCAGCCATTTCCACTGGAAGAGGAGCATATAGAACACGCCTATCGTGATGGCTGAGTCAGCTAAGTTGAATATCGGCCTGAAGAAGATAAAACGCCCGTCTGGACCGAAGAAGAAATTCGGCAACCACGAGGCTTCTTCCCTTGCTACGTCGATGATGGGGAAATAGAGCATATCGACCACACGTCCCTGCAGCCAGCCCGCATAATGGAAAATCTGGCCGTAGAACACGCTGTCGATGATGTTGCCCATAGCCCCTGCTGTGATGAGGGCGATGCCGAACAGCACCCCAAACTTGGCGTTCTTCTTCGACAACTTGACCAACACCCAGAACAAGGCAATGATAGCCACAATCCTGAACAGGCTGAGTGCCAGCTTCAAGATGCCGCCACCACCCAACCAGCCAAAGGCCATTCCGTTGTTCTCAATGAACAGCAACTTGAACCAGTTCCCGATGACGGGAATCTCTTGTCCAAGGGTCATGTTGGTCTTAACCCAAATCTTGAGGATTTGGTCAAGGAGCAGGACGACAAATATCACTACAAACGACCACAGCAGGCCGCGATTGCTTTGCTTTTTCACTTTTTCTTCAGTTTGGCATCAAGGCAACGCGTGGTAATAGGCACGCAGCGCAGTCTTTCCTTGGGGATGAGTTTACCTGTCTCGCAGCACACGCCATAAGTCTTGTTTTCGATGCGCATCAGGGCGAGTTCCAGGTTGTGGATGTATTTCTCCTGACGGGCAGCGAGTCTGGCATTTTCTTCTTTCTGCGCTACAGCATAGCCGTCTTCCAACACCTTGAAAGTAGGGGCTGTGTCGTCGGTGCTGTGCTCTCCACCGGAGAGGTTGGCCTGCAAGGTGGCCAAGTTGCTTTTAGCTTGTTCAAGCTTTTCGAGTATCAGTGCTTTGAATTCCTCAAGTTCTTCGTCGGAATAGCGCACTTGGGGGTCTTTCTTTTCCATAGTGATTATATATATTACTTCTTCTGTATCTTCAATCTCACATTAATTCCATCAACCAGCTCTTCGGCTTCCACGCCGTCCAACGTATCCACCTCTATAATGGTGGCCAAGGTCTCAGCGCAGATATAGTCGCCGTACTTGTCGATGGCATCTTGAATCTTGTCGTTCTTTTCAATCAACAGCTCGATGCGGTCTGTGACTTCGAAGCCACCCGTCTTGCGGAGGTTCTGCACGCGGTTCACGATTTCGCGGGCCAAACCTTCCTGCATCAGTTCCTCGGTGATGGTCATATCGAGGGCAACGGTGAGGTCGTCCTGCGAGGTGACAGCCCAACCGGGGATGTCCTGCGTCGAAATCAGAGCGTCTTCGAGGGTCAGCTCCACATCCACACCGTCTATAGCAAGATGCGTGCCATTGTTCTTCTCGAACTGATGAATTTCCTCCTGGCTCATGTTGGTGAAGTAGGCCTGGATTTGCTTCATCTGCTTGCCGTACTTCTTGCCCAAGGTCTTGAAGTTGGGCTTCACGTTCTTCACCAGGATGTTGTTGTCGGGCGAGAGGAACTCGATCTCCTTGATGTTGACCTCGCTCTTGATGAGGTGCGACACCTTCTCAATCTGAGCCTTCATCTCCTCGTTGGCGACGGGGATCATAATCTTCGACAGGGGCTGACGCACGCGGATGTTGGCTTTCTTACGCAGCGAGAGCACCAACGAAGAGATGAGTTGTGCAGCTTCCATGCGTTCCTCCAAGGCTTTGTCGATGAGGCTCTTGTCGGCAACAGGGAAGTCGGTCAGATGCACCGATTCAGCGGGGTTGTGTCCCGTGACGTTGTTCAGGTCGCGGTAAAGTTGTTCGCTGAAGAAAGGAGCAATAGGCGAGCTCAGACGAGCTATGGTCTCCAAGCAGGTGTACAGGGTCTGGTAGGCCGACAGCTTGTCCTGATTGTCCTCGCTCTTCCAGAAACGGCGGCGCGAGAGGCGCACGTACCAGTTGCTGAGGTGGGCATCCACGAAGTCAGCGATGGCGCGACCCGCACGGGTGGGCTCATAGCTCTGATAGGCGTTGTCCACCTCAAGGATAAGCGAATTGAGCTCTGAGAGAATCCAGCGGTCAATTTCAGGACGTTCCTTGATGTCGATGTCGGCTTGGCTGTAGTCGAACTTGTCGATGTTGGCATACAAAGCGAAGAAAGCGTAGGTGTTGTAGAGGGTTCCGAAGAACTTACGACGCACCTCGTCCACACCTGCCTCGTCAAATTTCAGGTTGTCCCAAGGCTGCGAGTTGGTAATCATGTACCAACGCACCGCATCAGCACCGTATTGCTGGATGGCACCAAAGGGGTCAACGGCATTGCCCAAACGCTTGGACATCTTGTTGCCGTTCTTGTCGAGCACCAGGCCGTTGGAAATGACGTTCTTGTAGGCCACGCTGTCGAAACACATTGTAGCAATAGCGTGCAACGTGAAGAACCAACCACGGGTTTGGTCAACACCCTCGGCGATGAAGTCGGCAGGGAAGGGAAGAGTTGAGAGTTGAGAGTTGAGAGTTGAGAGTTTGCCGTCGGCGGTTTTGCCACCCATGTAATGGTACTGGGCATACGGCATTGCGCCGCTGTCAAACCACACGTCGATGAGGTCAGGCTCGCGGAACATCTTCTTGCCGCTGGCGGAGCAAAGGATAACACCATCAATATAAGGTCTGTGCAAGTCGAACTTGGTATAGTCTTCGCTGGCGTAGGGATTCTCTGTCATAAAGCCCGCCTTGATGGACTTCTCAATTTCATTGCGAAGCTCTTCCACGCTACCGATGCAGATTTCTTCCTTGCCGTCCTCGGTACGCCAGATGGGCAGCGGGGTGCCCCAGTAGCGTGAACGCGAGAGGTTCCAGTCCACAAGGTTCTCTAACCAGTTGCCGAAACGTCCGCTTCCAGTAGCTTCGGGCTTCCAGTTGATGGTCTTGTTCAGCTCAATCATACGGTCTTTCAGCACCGTTGTCTTGATGAACCAGCTATCCAAGGGATAATACAGCACAGGTTTATCGGTACGCCAGCAGTGCGGGTAGTTGTGGGTGTGTTTCTCGCTCTTGTAGAGCTTACCTTCTTCCTTCAGCATGACGACGATATCGACATCCAAGCTCTTGTCCTTTTCGGTCTTGGTGGGGTCGTAGGCATTCTTTACAAACTGTCCGGCATAGGGACGATAGGCCTCTACGTCCATGCAGTTCTTGACAAACTCGGGGTCGAGGTCTTCGATAAGCCAGAACTTACCGGTGCGGTCCACCATAGGCTGGGCTTTGCCGTCCTTGTCAATCATCTGGAGGGGCGGGATGCCTGCGGCAGCGGCAACGCGCTTATCGTCGGCACCGAAGGTGGGGGCGATATGGACGATACCTGTACCGTCTTCTGTAGTGACATAGTCACCGGGGATGATGCGGAAGGCTCCTTCGCCCGGATTGACCCAAGGGATTAATTGTTCATACTCCAGACCCACGAGTTCAGTACCCTTCACAGTACCCAGCACCTCGTAAGGCAGTTTCTTATCGCCGACCTTCCAGTCCTCGAAGCTGGGTTTCTCCTCTTCTGAGGGAAAGAACGAAGCCATCAGAGGCTTACCGAGAATGAGGTAAGTAGGTTCACCAGAGACGGGGTTAACCGATTTCACCAGGTTGTATTCGATGTTCGGACCAACGCAGAGGGCTGTGTTGCTCGGCAAGGTCCAAGGGGTAGTGGTCCAGGCAATTGCATAAGTTGAGAGTTGAGAGTTGAGAGTTGAGAGTTTGTCACCGAAGACCACTTTTAACTTTTCACTATCAACTTTCAACTTAAACAAGGCCACGCAGGTCAAATCCTTCACATCGCGGTAGCAGCCGGGCATATTCAGTTCGTGCGAGCTGAGACCGGTACCGGCAGCAGGCGAGTAAGGCTGGATGGTGTAGCCCTTATAGAGCAGACCTTTATCATAGAGGTCCTTCAGCAGGAACCACAGGGTTTCGATATAATCGTTGGTGAAGGTGATATATGGATCGTCGAGGTTGACCCAATAGCCCATCTTGCGGGTGAGGTCGTCCCACATATCCTTGTATTTCATCACCTCCTCGCGGCAGGCACGGTTGTAGTCGTCTACCGAAATCTTCTTTCCGATATCTTCTTTAGTAATACCAAGCTTTTTCTCCACACCAAGCTCGACGGGTAGGCCGTGGGTGTCCCAGCCTGCCTTGCGGACCACGTGCTTGCCTTTCAGGGTCTGGTAGCGGCACACCACATCCTTGATGCTTCGTGCCATCACATGGTGGATACCAGGGGTACCATTGGCGCTCGGCGGACCTTCAAAAAACACAAAGGCATTGTTCTTGTCGCGGTTGTCCAAACTCTTCTGGAAGGTATCGTTCTCTTCCCAATACTGACGAATGGCATTGGCTGTCTCCGTGAGATTCAGCTGCTTATATTCCTTGTAGTTGTTTTTCATCGTACTGATTTTGAATTGAATTTGCAAAAGTACGAAATCTTGCTGAATCTCCGTCAAACAAAAACAAAAAAGAGTCTCGTTTCCAAGACTCTTATTTGTGAGCCACATGTCGGACTCGAACCAACGACCTACGCATTACGAATGCGTTGCTCTACCAACTGAGCTAAAGTGGCTTTTCCAAAGCGGCTGCAAAAATAGGAATAAATTTGAAACCAGCGTTCAAAAACTTGAAAAAATATCACAAGACAAAAAAAGGACACCCTTTCGGATGTCCTTTTTCTTTTCGAGATTTCGATTCCATCAATATTCCCACAGGCTCTGTTCGAAGTCGAACATTTCGTTCTTGATGCGCTCTGATTCATAGAGGGCGTCGATGTTGAAAGCGTAGGAGTTGATGTAACGGTCATAAACGTTTTCTTCCTTGACGATGTAGCTGTCGAAGATACGCTTTTGCAGGATCTCGTCGTAGGTGCGGCGCTGGGCTGAGTTGTTGCGGTTGAAGGCAAAAGCTCTGGCCAGTACAGCTCTGGACTCCTCGTAGGGAATCCAGCAGGTTTGCGAGATACCGTCTTCGTCGGCAACGACGGGGCTCAAGGCGATGATACGGACCAGGAACTGGGAGAGTTTCTTGTCGAAGTACCAGTCTTCCTTGATTCTCAAACGGGTCACGTTGAGCATACGATCTTTGAAGATAATCTCGTTAGGCACTTCCTCGCCATCCTTCCAGATGACCGGCGGGTCGCCAATCTTCGTGTTTTCCTTCTCAAAGTCGGCCAAGGTCAAGGGAGTCACCATGTCATCGATGTTGTTCTCGACGCGGTAGGGGGTGATTTCACCACTCTGGATGCCGTCGTAGATAACTGTGATGAAGTTTCTCCAGTCCTCGGTCGGGTTGATGGGGTAATAGAACACTTGGTTGATCTTCTGGCGGAAGTCGATTTCGCGGATCACCGTCTTCTTCCACATCACATTCGATTCGTCAATGAAGGGCAGCGGTGACGGTGTTTTTTCGTTCATGATTTCCTGTTGACCCGAGAGAATGCTGTTCTTCGGCGCTTTGACGTCAGTGGTCTGAGCCAGGACAACGCTGCTGCACAGCATCGCAAGAATCAACATGACAAGTGTCTTTTTCATCTTCTATGGTATTTAATACGTTCTTTTACTTGATTTCAATAGCCAGCTGGTTATCGAGGGTCTTGGTCTTGCCGTCGTTACCACGCACCTGGATGGCGGTGAAGACGTACATGTCGCCCACATTGGCGGTATTGAACACACTCTTGATTTCCTCGCTGAAGGTGGCGCTGTTCACCTTGGCCTCACGGTTGGTACCGGCTTTGGTCTTGTACTTCACGGTGTAGCCCACCACATCGTAATGGACACCTTCGAAGTCGAAGTCCTTCATCTCGGCTTCCACGCGGTTAGCGGCAAGCAGGGCGCTCTTCGACACCTGACCGTTCACCACGTTACGGATGATAGCCGTAGGCTTGGGCAGGTCTTTCACGCGGAACTTCATGCTACCGAGGTTGGAGCCGGCAGAGCTGACGTTCACCGTCACCTCGTTGCCCTCACCCGGACGCAGGTTGTAGGTACCGTTACCCGTCTTGGTCAGCGTGGCACCCGTAGCAGTGGCTGTGATTTCACCACCGACACCACCACCAACGGCAATCGGGTTGTCAATACCACGATACACCACATTCATCTTGACGGCAGAGACACTCACCGCAGGCGGAGCCACAGTGAAGGAGCCGGAGAACGGGAATTCCGTCATCTGGTTTGTGCTGGGATCCAGCATGTCGATGACACCCGTGTAGTTGTGCGAACCGACACCGGCATTCCATTCCAGCGGAATCACGCCCTGGGCGTTGCTGGTGTACTCTCTCTCAGCACCACCGTCCAATTTGACGCGGGCAGTCAGTTGCGAGTTCTTCCAAGCCGTCACCATAGCCTGAGCCTTATAGGTCTGGCCGGAGAGGAGGTAAGCACTCTCAGCAAACACTCTGGCACCGATTTCATCGAAGGTGAAGTCGGAAGCGTGGATGTCTGACATCAATTCGCTGATGGCGTTCAACTCAGCGGTCTGGGCCTCAGAGATAATCTTATTCAATAAGGTGACGTCAGCAACCAACACGGTGTGGTGGAAGTTGTGGTACTCCCAGCTGTCCTGCACCATATCGGTGGAACCGGGATAGTAGCTAATCTTGGCACCGTAATAATCGCCCTCCAAGGGGAGTTTCTTCATTTGGTTTTCGCTATAGCCATTTTCTAACAAATAGGCTTTCGTTCCGTAGATGCTGTCGGTGACGAGGCCAATTTCGTGGAGGTGCTCCGGGCCGGCGGCCTTAATCACTTCGTGACGGAATTTTCTCATCTTCTCGGAAAGTTCGTAAGCTTTACCACCATTGCCAGGACCCTCGGGGTCACCCATCATGTACATGGTAGGCTGGTTGTAACCGTCTCTCGACTTCACCTTTGAGGTGTTGATGTCGTAGATGGTACGTCCATTCATAGTGGTGTTGGAACTCTTCAGCAGTCCGCGTCCCAGAGCTTCTTGCACAGCTTCATCATCCGTGGTGGCCTTGGGGATTTCGATTTGCTTCACCAAGTCCCACTTCAGGGCCTCAACGTAGTTGATGAGGTCGGTAGCTTCTTGTCTCAATGTCTGGGCCTTCTCCCAATAGGGACCGACCTTTTCCTTATCCAAGCCATACTGCTCTTCAAAGGCGGCATACTTCTGATTAATTTGGTTCGAAAGCGTGATGTTGGTGGTTTGTACACCAGCATTCACGGTGTCGAAGGCATCGAGGATGTCCTTCGAGACGTTCATAGCTAACAAGGCAGTATAGACCAGGTACATCATACCGATCATTTTCTGTCTTGGGGTTTCTTTTGCGCCTGACATATTCTTACTCCTTTTTTATATTAAACGATGAGGTTGAGTAGAATTATGCCTTGATATTCATTGCTGACAACATTCCACCATAGACGTTGTTCAAAGCGGCGAGGCGCTGTGACAACTGGGTCAACTGCTGGTTGAGTTGGCCGGCATTCTGTGATGAAGCGGTGAGGTTATCCATGTACTTGTTCATAGTTTCAGTCAACTTCTTGCTGGCAGCAGAGGTCTGCTCGGCACCCTGGAGCTGGAGCTCATAGATGGAGTTGAGCGACTGCATACTGGCGGCCACCTTCTTAATGGTGTTGGCATCAAGGGCGCTGAAGTCGAGCTTACCCAGCGAGTCAGACAGCTTCTGGTTGGTCTGGATGTAGCTGTTGGAGAAGTCGGAGATGGACTTCGTGGCGCGGTCCATAGCGTTGGCATAGTTGGTGGTGGCAGCCATAGCGTTGCTGATGTCAGCCATCTGACCGGCGTTGGCGGCCAGTCTGTCAAGACCCTTACCAAGCTTGTTGAAAGTCTCTTCGCTGACGTTCATCTTTTCAAACATCTTGCTGAGCATAGCGTCTTCCACATTGGAGGGAGCACCTTTTGAAGTGGCACCAGTGGTGGCAAATTGGGTCTTCGTTTTACCGTCCCAGTCCTCTTCGAGTTCCACGAACACATTATCCCATGCATATTCAACATGCTGAGGCTCGAAAGCCGACATGAAGAAGATTAATGCTTCGATACCCAGACCGAGAGCCAGCATGAAGTCAGCACCGGGGATGTGGGTCAGTTTGAAGTATGCACCGATCATAACCACAGAAGCACCCCAACCATAGAGGTAGCCCATGAAGGTTTTGAACTTTCTCGAAACGAGGAATTGTTGGAATTTGCTAAGTTCTTT
>CAMYYB010000071.1 GCA_947303335.1 uncultured Bacteroidales bacterium
TTCATGGTGCGTAACACCTATATCTATCCGCCTGAGTTCTCGATGCGCATTATCGCCGACATCTTCGAGTTCACCTCGCAGAACATGCCGAAGTTCAACAGCATCTCCATCTCGGGCTACCACATGCAGGAAGCCGGTGCCACCTCCGACATCGAGATGGCTTACACCTTGGCCGACGGTTGGGACTACCTCCGCACCGGTGTCAAGGCTGGCTTGGACATCGACGCCTTCGCACCGCGTCTGTCCTTCTTCTGGTGCTCGGGCATGAACCACTTCATGGAGATTGCCAAGATGCGTGCCGCCCGTATGCTGTGGGCCAAGATTGTGAGCACCTTCAACCCGAAGAGCACCAAGTCGTTGGCCTTGCGTACCCACACGCAGACCTCGGGCTGGTCGCTCACCGAGCAAGACCCGTTCAACAACGTGGCCCGTACCTGTATCGAGGCTATGGGAGCCGCCTTGGGTCACACCCAGTCATTGCACACCAACGCTTTGGACGAAGCCATCGCTCTGCCCACCGACTTCAGCGCACGTATTGCCCGTAACACCCAAATTTACATCCAGGAAGAGACCAACGTCTGCCGTGTGGTCGACCCGTGGGCAGGTTCCTACTATGTGGAGAGCCTCACCCATGAGATTGCCCACCGCGCTTGGAACCATATCCAGGAGGTTGAAGCTATGGGCGGTATGGCCAAAGCCATTGAGACCGGTCTGCCGAAAATGCGTATCGAGGAAGCCTCAGCCCGCAAGCAAGCCCAAATCGACTCGGGCCGCGAGACCATCGTCGGTATCAACAAGTACCGCCTCGACCACGAAGACCCGATTGAGACCTTGGAAATCGACAACACCGCCGTGCGTGAGTCACAAATCAAGCGTCTGAAGGAGCTCCGCGCCAACCGTAACGAGGCCGACGTGCAGCGTTGCCTCGATGCTATCACCAAATGCGCAGAAACCCACGAGGGTAACCTGCTGGCATTGGCTGTTGAAGCTGCCAAGTGCCGCGCATCCTTGGGTGAGATTTCGATGGCTTGCGAAAAGGTCGCAGGTCGTTATAAGGCTGTTATCCGTTCAATTTCAGGAGTGTATTCTATGGAAACGAAAAACGACGCAAGATTTGAGGAGGCCTGCAAGATGGCCGACGAGTTCGCCAAGATGGAAGGCCGCCGTCCGCGTATTATGGTCGCCAAGATGGGCCAGGACGGACACGACCGTGGTGCCAAAGTGGTCGCCACCGGTTATGCCGACATCGGTTTCGACGTCGACATGGGACCGTTGTTCCAGACGCCCGCCGAGGCTGCAAAGCAGGCTGTTGAGAACGACGTTCACATCATGGGCGTGAGCTCATTGGCTGCCGGTCACAAGACCTTAGTACCTCAAGTGATTGAAGAGCTGGAGAAGCTCGGTCGTCCCGACATCATGGTTACTGTGGGTGGTGTGATTCCCGCGCAGGACTACCAGTTCCTCTACGACCACGGTGCAGTGGCTATCTTCGGTCCCGGCACCCCCGTCAGCGAGTCCGCTATCAAGATGCTGGAGCTGCTGATTGCTGCGAGGAAATAACCTCATCCCCGACCGCTCTCCTCGGAAGAGAGGGAGGTATTCTACCCCAATAAAGAAAATCCCGCCAAACTGAATTGGCGGGATTTTTTCATCATACGTAAGCATCCAAAGAACTACCTCTTTTATAAAAAAAGGTCGCCGGCATTCACTAACCGGCGACCCGCCATTATGAAGATAAAAAAACAACTGTATTCCTTTTGATAATCTTTACCCGCATTTGGAGTGACCGCAATTGGGGCAACGCTTGCAACCGTCCTCGAAAATGAGCTTCCCGCCACAGACGGGGCATTTATCCTTCTCGTCAATCACACCGTCGGGTACATATTTCTTCAATGCCCGGGCGATGCCGTTCTTCCAAGTGTTGATATTGTCTTCCTCCACATTAAGGTGCTGCACCAACTCAATCACATATTGAATGGGCATTCCGTGACGCAAGATGCCCGAGATAAGTTTAGCATAGTTCCAGAACTCCTTGTCGAACGAGCGGGACAAACCTTGCATTATCACCTCGTAGCCGCCCTTGTCGGTATAGCGGAAGTCGTAGCGCGAAGCCTCGCCTTTGTTTTTCTCGCGGATGATGACACCTTTGTCGACGTAAGGGGGGAGGTAGAAGTCCTCTGCCTTTCCGATAAAAATCTCGTAAGGCTTGCCGTGCAACTTGCCGACGAAGGCAATCCATTTCTCATAGTTGTTCTGGAAACGCATCACATCGCACTCCAACTCTTTCGGGCGAGGTGGAGCCGAGTTCTCATGGATGTCATCGGGACGAGCCTCTTCGGTTTTAGGAGTCTCTTTCTTTTCATCCTTACTGACCAGCACACCGTCGCGCGAACCGTCGCGATAGATGGTCATGCCTTTGCAGCCGCTCTCCCATGCGGTCATATAGATTTGGCTGACGAGCTCCTCCGTAGTCTCCTTCGGCACATTGACCGTAACACTGATGGAGTGGTCAACCCATTGCTGCATCGAGCCTTGCATCCTCACCTTGTTCACCCAGTCGATGTCGTTGGCTGTAGCTTTGTAATAAGGCGACTTAGCGATAATGGCGTTAAGTTGCTCATCATCGTAATTCAGCACCTCGTCCACATTGTAGCCGTTCACCTCTAACCATGTGATGAACTTGTGGTGAAACACATTGTATTCCTCAAACGAGTTGCCCGACACGTCAGTGAAGGTCACGTGTACATCCTTGTCGTTGGGATTCACCTTACGACGGCGTTTGTACACCACCATGAAGACGGGCTCGATGCCCGAAGTGGTCTGGGTGCAGATGCTTACAGTACCCGTAGGGGCAATGGTGAGCATAGCAACATTGCGACGGCCCACACGGGTCATCTTCTGGTAAAGTTCTTCATCCAAGGCACGCAGACGCTTGATGAAAGGATTGTTCTCCTCGCGCTGTGCGTCATACATCGGGAACTTGCCGCGTTCTTCAGCCAAATTGACCGATGAACGGTAGGCATTGTATGCCAACAGTTTCTGTATTTCAGTAGAGAAAGTAATGGCCTCATCAGAAGCGTAACGCTTGCCCAATGCAGCCAGCATATCACCTTCAGCTGTAATGCCGATACCCGTGCGACGACCTTTAAGGCATTTCTCCTTGATGTTTTTCCAAAGGTTGACTTCGACACTCTTCACCTCATCATCTTCAGGGTCGGCGGCAATCTTGGCTAAGATTGTGTCCACTTTCTCCATCTCAAGGTCGACGATGTCATCCATCATGCGCTGGGCAATAGCCACGTGCTTCGAGAACAGCTGGTGGTTGAAGCGGGCCTCTGGAGTGAAGGGGTGGTCAACATAACTATACAGGTTAATCGCCAACAAACGGCAACTATCGTATGCACAGAGCGGTATCTCGCCGCAAGGATTGGTGCTCAATGTCTTGAAGCCCAAATCAGCGTAGCAATCGGGGATAGACTCACGAATGATGGTATCCCAAAACATCACCCCTGGCTCAGCCGACTTCCAGGCATTATGGATAATCTTGTTCCATAAGGCACGGGCATCCACTTCCTTGGTGACTTTCGGGTTGGGTGAATCGATAGGATATTGCTGAATGAAAGGTTTCCCTTCCTTGACGCATTGCATAAACTCATCGGTGAGACGCACCGAGACATTGGCGTTGGTGATTCGGCCCTCCTGCATCTTCGCGTCAATGAAAGCCTCCGAGTCGGGGTGCTTGATACTAATAGTCATCATCAGAGCACCACGCCGGCCATCCTGGGCCACCTCCTTGGTAGAGTTGGAGAAGCGTTCCATGAAAGGCACCACACCTGTAGACGTGAGGGCGCAATTCTTGACAGGACTGCCCGCAGGACGCAGGTGCGACAAATCGTGACCCACGCCTCCACGCCGTTTCATCAGCTGCACTTGTTCCTGATCGGTCTTCATCACGCCTCCGTAGGAGTCTGATGACCCGTTATTGCCGATGACAAAACAATTGGACAGCGAAGAAATCTGAAAATCATTGCCAATGCCCGTCATAGGACTGCCTTGCGGCACAATATAGCGGAAGTCCTTCAGCACCTCATAAATCTCCTCCTCCGACATAGGGTTGGGATACTTCCGCTCTATGCGAGCCACCTCCCGGGCAATACGGTGATGCATATCGTCAGGGGTCAACTCGTAGGTATTGCCATCACTATCTTTGAGGGCGTATTTGTTGGCCCATACGTCACCTGCCAAAGCATCACCATGGAAATACGCCTTAGCGGCGGCTTTCACCTCCTCAATGGGATAAATCCTATACTCCGGTTTCGGACACTCGGGTTTCGGATTCTCCATGCCGCTAAATAAGTCTCCATCAAATTCCATATTGTTAGCGTGCAAACTCATCTTGTTGGTAATTATGGTGTTAAAGCGATAACTTCTGACTCTATTACTGTTTATATTCGGAATGCGAAGATAGAAAAGAAGAACACACCCCGCTATCAAAAAATGATGTCTCGGGGTGTGTTTTTTTCAACAACAACTGTTGATATTATCCTCAAGCGCTGTGTTTCAGTTTCTCCATCGCAAAAGCGTAGGCTCCGATAGCCACCGCAGAGGAGGTACCCAGCTTGGTTACCCCTACCCCTACGCGCTTGCTCGGGTCATACCACACCTCCTGGTCGCTGAAAGGCACCTTGACCATCTTACCCGTCGTTGCAGTGAACCGTTTCACCTCTTCGGGATCCATCAGATTGTAGGCTTCCGTCTCCATGCGCGGGATGCTGGTACCATTATTAATATAAGGTGTATTCAGTTTGCTGATCAACATGGGCATAAAGACTGGCCAAGCACCCGACAAACCGCCACCAATAACCACCAGACCGTCTGTGCAACGCAAGCCATTGCCGATGACGTCGGCCAAGACTGTCGTCAACTCGTCCCAAGCCTTCAAGGCTGCCTCCTTGTTGCCTTGCTGTTCGCCCTGAGCAATACGGAAGATGTCGTAAGGCTGGGGAGCCTCGTCGAAAGCGATACCTGCCTCACGGGCATAGACGCGACGCACCGCCCGGATGCTGACACTTTCCTCTGCGATAGCATCAGGATAGAGGCAGTTGCGCGAGCACCAAATCTCTCCCCCAGCCGAGTTGTCGCCGTTCAGCAGCACCTTGTCAATCACGATGCCGCCTCCGAAGCCTGTACCCAGCGTCACACCGAAGAGGTTCTTATACCGCTTCGGATTGCCCTGCGCCTCCAAAATGCGGTTCACTTCGGGCAGCAGCCCACCAAGAGCCTCACCATAGACGAACAAGTCGCCGTCGTTATTGATGAAAACGGGAACATGGAATTCGTTTTCGAGCACTTGTTTCAACGGTACACCTCCTCGGAACGTCGGCAGGTTGGGCAGATCGCCGATGATGCCATTGGGATAGTCGGCAGGACCCGGGAAGCAGAAGCTGATGGCTTCAGCCTTTGCACCGCAACGCTTCTCACATTCATGGAAACCCGTGATGAGCTTCTGAAGCACCTCTTCAAGAGTAGAGGCAGCCGACGGAATGGTGAAAGGTTCGATAATCTCGCGGGCATCTTGCACGGCTGAGAACTTGAACCCCGTGCCGCCTGCATCAAGGATGAGGATGATTGGTGAGTTATTCATGTTGTTTGGATTTTATTGACGGATTGTAAAACTTTTCCACCCACAGCACCCACATGAGAAAGATGATGAGGTAGAAAAACACCTTGAATATATAATCATGCGCGATTTGGAAACTGTTGGGCCAGGGAATCTGCATCAGCAACACGCCACAGATACGGACCACATTGGTCCATTCGATAATGACCAGTCCAGCAGGGATGTACCACAGCTTGTGCTTCCAAGGGCCGGGGAAAAGAATCATGAGAAAGAGCCAATGCATCCATTGCTTGAGGCTGGCGCACTCAGGCGCCACCGTGACACGAGCCCAGCCGCCATCCACATTAGGGGTAGCAATGAAACGACTGGAGGTGACGGTGGTGATGTCGATGCGGAAAACACTGTCCAACAGCCAAGTGGCTTGACTGAACACCAAATCGACCGACCACAGCATCAACTTGTCGACCAGTTTGGCGAATGGCCAAAACAGCATGACATCCTTCCAAAGCAGATACAAATAATGTGAACTGATAATCAACAAGACAAACAAACCCACATTGACCGTATTTCGGTTTTTCGGGTCGCTGCAATAGGCCTTGATGTCGGCGAAGGTCTTCATTGAAACAAATTTTTCGCAAAAGTAGAAAAAAATCCTAATTTTGCAGCCAAAAGTAATCAAATCATGGAAAACGACAGCATCGTCAACGAAGTTACCAGTGCCATTCAAGACACCACTACCATCAATGTAATGACAGAAAACATCAAACATTTGGCTACCACCCCCGTATCGGAATGGTTCCCCCAACTCCTTCACGGTTACCTTATCCCTTTGGGGTTGAAACTCTTGGCCGCCATCGCCGTCCTTCTCATCGGACGATGGATTATCAAACTGGTCAAGAAATGGATGACCAATGGGCTGATGAGCAAACACGTCGACCCCACCTTGCACTCGTTCCTGTCGAACCTCGTCTCGGTATTGCTCTATTTCATCCTGATTATCTCCATCATCAGTATCTTAGGCATCAACACTTCATCGTTGGTGGCACTTTTGGCCTCTGCTGGCTTGGCGATAGGTATGGCGTTGAGCGGCACCTTGCAGAACTTCGCCGGCGGCGTCATGATTATCATGTTCCGTCCCTTCAAGGTGGGCGACTACATCTCGGCCCAAGGCTTCGAGGGCAAGGTGAGTGAAATCCAGATTTTCAACACCCATCTACTCACGGTCGACAACAAGGAGGTGATACTGCCCAACGGTTCTCTCTCCACTGGATCGATGACCAACTTCTCGAAACAAGGCACACGCCGTGTTGACTGGGTCGTCTCGATGGCCTACGGCGACGACTATGACAAAGCGAAAGCCTTGATGTTACGGCTTTGTGCCGACGATTCCCGTATCATGAAAGAGCCTGCTCCTTTCGTTGAACTGCTGAAGCTGAACGACAGCTCTGTCGACCTTACTGTGCGTGCTTGGGTGGAGGCTGCCGACTATTGGCCTGTCTTTTTCGCCATGAACGAGCGGGTCTACAAGGCCTTCGCCCAGGAAGGCCTGAACATCCCCTTCCCGCAAATGGATGTACACATGAAATCATAACGTGCCATGAGTCCAGATTTCAGCATCGAAGGTCAGATTGTCGACCTTGTCCATTCAAGAATCTATCCCGGAGTCATCACCGTTGAAGAAGGACGAATCACCAAGATTGAAGAAAAAGACGCTGTGGAGCATGCACAGTACATCATGCCGGGCTTTGTTGATGCGCATGTGCATATCGAAAGCTCCATGCTGGTGCCTTCCGAGTTTGCCCGCTTAGCGGTATGCCACGGGACAGTGGCCACCGTCAGCGACCCGCATGAAATAGCCAATGTCCTGGGCAAGGAAGGTGTCCAGTATATGATTGACAATGGAAAGAAGGTTCCGTTCAAGTTCTTCTTCGGTGCCCCGAGCTGTGTGCCTGCCACTCCTTTCGAATCGTCAGGCAGTACCCTTGATGCAGCCGACGTTGAAGAATTGATGGCCTCTCCCGACATCTATTACCTCTCGGAAGTGATGAACTACCCGGGCGTCATCAACGACGACCCTGAGCTGATGCGAAAAATCGATGCCGCCAAGAAGAACAACAAGCCCATCGACGGACACGCACCGGCATTGACGGGTCCCAAGCTGCGGAAATATGTGAGAGCAGGCATCAGCACCGACCACGAATGCTTCACGCTGATGGGTGCTTTGGCCAAAATCCAGCTCGGCATGAAGATTCTCATCCGCGAAGGCAGCGCCGCCCGCAACTTCGATGCCCTCATCCCTTTGATGGCCTACTATCCCGACAAACTGATGTTCTGCTCCGACGACAAGCACCCCGACGAGTTGGACGACGAGCACATTGACGTGCTGGTCAGAAGAGCCATTGCCTTGGGCTACAACACAATGGACGTACTGAGAGCCGCCTCGCTCAACGCCATCAGGCATTATCATCTCAACGTCGGACTGTTGCAAGAGGGCGACGATGCCGACTTCATCGTGGTGGACGACCTGACACAACCTGTAGCACGACAGACCTACGTCAAAGGCATGATGGTTGCTGAAAACGGCAAATCAAACATCTCTTACAAAGAGGTCGAGACCCCCAACAACTTCAAGGCCGACTACATACAGGCCCCTGAACTCATAGTCCCCAACAACGGCAAGAAAATCAAAGTCATCAGATGCTTTGACGGACAAATCCTCACCAAGTCGTTTGCGACCACGCCGAAGGTGGAAAACGGAGCCGTAGTCAGCGACGTGGAAAACGACGTCCTGAAGATTGTGGTAGTCAACCGCTACACGCCCACCCGACCGGCTGTAGCTTTCATCAAAGGCTTTGGACTTAAACGCGGTGCTTTGGCCTCCAGCGTGGCCCACGACAGCCACAACATCGTGGCGGTAGGCGTTACTGACAGCGACATCCTTCATGCCGTCAACCTGCTAATCGAGCACAAAGGCGGTATCACCGCCTATTGCAACACCGAGATGGTGGCTGTGCCCTTGCCCGTGGCCGGACTGATGAGCAACGAAGACGGTTACCAAGTGGCCCAGGCCTACCAAAACGCCGATGCCTTGGCCAAACGCTTAGGTTCAACGCTGTATGCACCCTTCATGACTTTGGCTTTCATGGCCCTGTTGGTCATCCCTGAGATGAAAATCAGCGACAAGGGACTTTTCGATGTCAACGCCTTCGACTTCACTTCCAATTATGTAGGTTGATAAATGATTCTTTCCGAATGATGCAAGTCCTTTTTAAGGTTCTTCATCACTCGTTGGGACATTTTCGAAGAAGCCTTCACGCTGCAATTCAGCAAGTACGGCCTTGATTTCACCGTAGTGATATTCCTCGCCCAACACTTCGCGAGCAGTGCTAATCTGCGGGTCGAAAGTGGATTCAAAATAGTCAAGTATTTCGTTATACTTTTCTTTCTCAACGATTTGTGATGCTTCAAGCTCACCCTTTTCAACCCAATAAGCCAAATGTCCCCAAATGGTGCTGACGGCCAGACCACGCTCCTTGGCAATGGCTTCAACCGACATGCCGCGTTCAAACATCTCTTTGGTAATCTGATAGGTTTCTCCCTTAGGTTTCTTCTCCTTTTTCTTCGGCTCCTCGGGCAAGGTTCCGAAATCAGCGGTTTCAGGGTCTTGTCCCAAGCAACGCAACACGACATCGAGAATCTCAGCACCATATCGAGTGACCGACTTTGTTCCCATCCCCTTCACCTTCTTTAACTCCTGCAAGGTGACAGGCTGGGCTTCAGCAATGGCTTTGAGCACTCTGTTGTGGGCAATCGTAAAGGCTGGTACATCTTCATCGTTGGCTTTTTGCAAGCGCCACCTCGAAAGCGCGGCATACAACGGGCTCTTGTCCATCGTGTCGTCCTTGATTTCCACCTTCTTCTTGTGCTCCTTCTCGTTTTCTATCACCTTCACCGACTTGGTCTTTTGGTACTCGCGTACACTGAAGCCGTTGGCGCAGGCTTCGAGGCAGCAGCCTTTGAGGTAGATGTCCTCTTTCAGTTGCTTCAAGGCATCGGCGATTTGACTGTTCACCGCCTGGTTGTCGGTCTTGAAAGGCAAGTCAAAGAGGCCGGCGGCGATTGACTTCAGGTGCTCATCGAAGTAGGCCACGCCTTTCTTCAGCCTGTCCTGCAAGGCGGGGTTATGCTCGCAGGAGGGGCACAACGCATGGAGTCTCTCAATCTGGCTCTCAAACTTGATGCCGACCTGGCACAATTCTTCATGGATACGGTTGCGCCGCTGCGAAAGCTCTTGTACCATCGTGCTTTCAAAGAGCGTGTCGTTGCCGTAAACCACCTTCACCAGCTTCACGAAGTCATCATAGATGCCGTTGAAATCCACGAGCTCAAACATGGTGTCCTGCTCGTACTGATGACGCAAGCCGTCCACCTTCTCCTGCGAAGGCTCCTTGCCGGGAATCTGCTCCACGAAATGGTTCACCGAGTTGTCGTTGACCAAAGCCTCCAAGCCGATGCGCGTCTTCAGCACCAGTCCCTCTAACGAGGTGCAGCGGCTGAGTGCCACGTAGACCTGCCCGTGGGCAAAAGCCTGTCCCGCATCGATGATGACCTTGTCGAAGGTGAGTCCCTGACTCTTGTGGATGGTGACCGCCCATGCGAGGCGCAAGGGTATCTGGGTGAAGCTGCCTATCTCCTTCTCTTCAATATTCTGGTTCTCGGCGTTGATGGCGTATTCCATGTTCTGCCACTTCAGCTTCGTGACGGTGATGCGCTCGCCCTCGCTTTCCACGGTGACGGTGTCCTCCTCTTTATCATAGCCCACCAGCCTTCCTATCTTTCCGTTATAATACGCCTTGTCGACGGAGGGGTCGTTTTTGACGAACATGACCTGCGCCCCGATTTTCAATTCCAGCGTTTCCTTGGTGGGGAAGGTGTTCTCGGGGAAGGTGCCGTGTATCTCCGCCTTGAAGACGATGGGTATCTCATGGATGGCGGACAGCTTCGCCTCGTTGATTTGGTCGGCCTGGTAGTTGTGGGTCGTCAGGGTGATGTAGCCCTCCCCTTCCCTCGGCACGAAGCCCGGCTTGAAGCGCGAGTTGAGGAGGCGGATGCAGTCGGCATCCATCCTGTTGTCGCGCACCTTGTTCAGCAGGGTGATGAAGTCCTCGTCGTGCTGACGGTAGATGTGCTCCAGCTCCACGCAGACGTAGGGGGTGTTTTGCAGCACGCGGCTGCCGAAGAAATAAGGTGTGTCGTAATAGGGCGACAACAAGGCCCATTCGTCGGACTTGGCCACCGGAGCCAGCTGATGCACGTCGCCAATCATGAGGAGCTGCAAGCCCCCGAAAGCCTTACGCGAGCGGCGCACACGGCGCAGCACCGCATCGATGGCATCAAGGACATCGGCACGCACCATACTGATTTCGTCGATGATGAGCAGGTCGAGGCTGCGGATGAGGTTCAGCTTCCGCTTGTTGAGCTTCTGGAGTTGCGCGGCAAACGGCTTGGAATCCGTCTTGCCTCGGGACTTGTCTACTTGGACTCCCTCGGGCAGCTGCGGACCGAAGGGCAGCTGGAAGAAGGAGTGGATGGTTTGGCCGCCGGCATTGAGGGCAGCCACCCCCGTGGGGGCCACCACCGCCATACGTTTGTAGGTCTTCGACGGCAGGTTTCTCAGGAAGGTGGTCTTGCCCGTGCCCGCCTTACCGGTGAGGAAGATATGCGCATCGGTGTAGAGCACCAGTTCCTCAACGAAGTCAAGCTTCTGGTTAGTAAAGGTTTGTTGCGCCATGCTACAGATTTCATTGGATGGGCTAAAGTAGGGATTATTTTCCATTTCTTGTGAGGGTTTTTAGATTTTTTGTACTTTTGCAGGCAGATATAAGTCGGGGAATCGGCACGACCATCCGTCAAGTCCGCGCGGAGGCCTATCGTTTAAGTACGACTGCTGCCCGCATTTCGCGGCAACTTTACAAGTCCATACTAATAAGGCAAGCGGTGCTCCTTTCAAGTATGGACTTTTTCTTTATCATATTCCAATGGCAGTGATACAATACTGAACCTTCTCGAACGACTTTCGTTTTATTCCCACAATCAATTTTACCAGCCCAATCCCCGGCAAGTCACATTCCATAAGAATCATTTTATTGAATGGCTTCTGATTCTTGTTGTTTGCTTTTGCGTTCACAATTTTCGTTTTTCTCGCCGTTGTAAGAATGGCATCGAGTTGCAATACTGCCAAAGTGGACAAGTATGTCTTTGATGCCCTAAAACTTGTTTCGGTAATAGAGACGTTTCTAATATTTACATAGTCTTTCAACGAAACATTGTACTTCCTTTGTGAAGGATTCTCTTGTTTCCATTTTCTGTAGAAGTCGAGAATGATTTGTTTCCGACTTTCCGTGTCTTCTTTTGTAATCCCCATCGGGACATCAATGGTGTTGTCTTGTTCTTTACACATAAAATTACTGTTTTAGTCTTTCATGCTGCAAAGATGCAAACCTCGCCAAGACAAAGCCGTTGATTAAACGTTTGTTGTCGACAGTAGTCGTTTGTTGTCGTTTGCTGTCGGATATATTGTTGGTTCACTATGGTTTATAAAAGAAGGCGACCTTGAAGGCCGCCTTCCGTTTAGGTTAAACGATGGTCGTCGGGGAAACCCCGCGTTGCGGGCCTTAGCCGGCAAACGGGTCGTCGCCGCCGTTGTTACCGCCGCCGCCGTTGCCGCCATTGCCGCCGGGGGTGTCGCCACCGGGGGTCTCGCCGGTCCCTGAGCCTGTCGAAGGGTCGCCTGACGGGGTGCCGCCCCCAGCGTTCTTGGTGCCTTTCTTCTCTTGAAGCTCGACCCAAGTGATGTCGTTGGCCACCAGCGTGGTCTGCATCTTCCTCTCGCCGGCCACCAGGATGCTCTCCCTCTCGGGGCGGAACTGCACCTTGATGTTGGTAATCTGCTTGTAGGGGTCCACCTTTTCGGCTGCGTCGACGCCCGTCTTGTGGCATTGCACCGACAGGGCGAAGCTGCCGATGCCTTCCAGCTTCACGGCGTTGCCGTTAGCCATCTCGTCGCGCAGCACGTGCGGCAGTGCGTAGAGCACAGCCATGATGTCGGCTATCGACACGGTGCTTTCTTTTTCGATGCGCTCGGCTATCTTCTTGGTGCTGAGCGTCTTGTTGACTGCGGCCACTGGGGTCCATTTGCCAGTCATCTCTGAATAGCGCTTTCTGTAATTTGCCATTTTCTTTAATTTTTTAAGATTTGTAATTAGTTGATTATCAGTGTGGGTTTTTGCGCCTCGTGACGTGCCTTTACATCAGCTCTGACGTGCAGGCACGT
>CAMYYB010000072.1 GCA_947303335.1 uncultured Bacteroidales bacterium
GATCCGAAATGGACATACCAGGCTCTTTCGTTGTTCTCCTGTGTGCTCGACCAATAGGGATGTAAGCCTAATACTTCTCCAACAGAGGATAGGGTCGGTTCATAGAAAATAGCGTTGACATACAACATCTTCAACTGCCCGGCAGCTGGCAAGTACCATCCGTTGGCGATGTCAACAGTGGCAGCGGCATACTGTCCTGTATAACCAGTGGATTGATAATGGCTTAGGATGGCCTGTGTGTTGGAGAATCCGTCTGTGTCTGCAAAGGCGCTGGTCAGAATGTCATAGCTTGTATTGATGACGTGAGGAAGTCCTTCTATTTCGTCAGTCGTGCCCCAAGGGATGTTAGCAGCGGCATCATGAAGGGCCACCATCCACCCAGCGGTACCGTCCTCGTTAAGATAGAACACCACACCCTGACTGCCATCGGGGTTGGTGACCAGTTGTCCTAAGTGATATTCTTGCGCTTGCAGTCCCAATGCAGTGAAAAGGCAGAGCAATAGGGTGATGATAGTCGTTCTTTTCATGGCTTTGTGATTTAGAAGTTTCTGATGCTACGGATGCGCATGGGGATTTCTCCCAAGTATTGCCTGTTTTTAATGATGGCTCCCAATCGACCGTCGTATCCGAGATAAAGGGCACAGTCGTTGTTGAAACCGTATACAGATGACGACCAATAATACCATTTGCCTTGTATCTGTGCGCCTCCAATTTGCTTGAGGCTATTGTTGACGATGGGGATACTGCCATAGAGGATGTTGAGTTGCCCAATGGAAGGCCAATACCAGCCGTGTTCGTAATCGACAGCCCAGGCACCAGGATATCTGGAATGGTCGTATTGTGAGGCTGTACGCAAGAATCCTGTGTTGTCGTAACCATCAAGGTCATAGATGGCTTCGCGTGTGGAATTCCATCCGGTCAAGCCCCAGGGGAGGTCGCATTCGTAGGACCACTGTATTCCTTCGGCTTGTATGTCAGGATGGAGTACCCAACCGTGATGTCCTGTCTCGTTGACGTAGAAAACCACGCCAATGGCACCTCCGTTGTAGTTTTCAGGATGAACAGTGAGGGTGTCGGTTCCCTGTACACACAAGATGTCCCCGATGCGGACATTCTGCCCGAAGCCAACCAGGGTGATAAAGACAAACGCTGTAAACAATATGATTCTTTTCATGACGAAAGAGGTTTTGGGTTTGTTGTTTCAATGGGCAAAAATAAGCGTTTTTTTCTTAATAATGCGTTTTTGGGGCGAAAAATACAGTTTGTTTTCTACTATTTGTTCCGTCCATCATTCTTTTGATGGAAAGTGGAATAGGGTCTTTAGGTTTTACTCCCCCTTTACTCAAACATTACTGAAACTTTACTCAAATACTAATCAAACTTTATACAACTCTGATGCAACTTTAATGTAACGTTAACGTAACGAGGAGGTAACAACAAGATAGTAATAAGGTAACAATCCAATGCCATCACCATATCGGCACACCATACAGGGCTGGAGTGGTCTTGACGACTTTCTTGGTGAAGAGGTTAAAGTCGTAGGTGACGGCGAGGATATAGATGCCAGCGGCTTTGCCCTCAAGTGAATACGGAATCTCTACTCCCTCCATGTTGGTGTCGACGTTGAATCTGTCGAGGCGCTGCCCGAGGTAGTTGTACACCTCAATGATGGCTTCCCCTTTCATGCCGTACAGCCCGATGTTGAAATCGCCTTCGTTGGGGTTGGGCCAAACGACTATCCACGGTCTGGAATCATGGTTGATGGTGATGGAACGCTCCACATAGCCACACTCGGTGTAGACCCTCACGGTGAGCGTCCCGTACCCAGTTTGATTGATGTTGAGTGTACACTCAGGCGAGTTGGGCGATGAAGTGATGGACCAATCGTTGTCGATATGCCACTCATAACCGAAACAGCCCTCCACAGGGTCAATGCTGTAGACGAATTCTCCGTTCTCTTTGTAATAGATATGGGTCTCTCCGTGAATTTGACTGATATAAGGTGTGTGCTTGAGGGTAAGGTCAAGAAGCACAATACTGTCGCATCCTTGAGCGGAGGTGAAGGTCTGCTCGTAAAGACCCGATTCGTTGTAGGTCGTGCCGTTCCAAGTGTAGCTGTCGCAAGTATTGACGGCGAAGTTGGTCATGATTAGGTTGCCCACATTCAGATAAAGTGTCACGATGCTGTCGCAGCCTTGCATTGAGGTGAAGGTCTGCTGGTAGATGCCCGTCTCGTCGTAGGTGATGCCGTTCCATGTATAGGGAGTGCAGACAGTCTTGTGTTGTGAGACGTGTATGGTGTCGCCCAAGTGAACATGCAAAGTTAGGAGGGTGTCGCAGCCCGAGGGGCTTTCAATCAGGTATTCATAGTCTCCGCTTTCCGTGTAGGTGACCCCTTGGAAATAATAGGTCTCGCAGCCCTCGCCATAGTGTTCCGCTTCCACATAGCCACTAGGGTTGTAAGGCTCGCCTTCTGGAGTAATGTATCCTGCTTGCTGGAGGAAGTTGTTGTAGGGTCTTCTGATAGCGCCGTCTGTCTGTGTAAAAACAGTGGCAGTGTTGAAACAGAAGGTAGGAATGGTAAGGTCTTCATTCACATTGGTGACATGATACATGTATTGGTTCCAGACTTTGCGGGCGGGTCCCCAACTCTCTGGGCTACCGAAAATATGCAGGCCTCCATAGCCGATGTCGTAATAAGCGTAATCATCAAGCAGACCGGTAACTAAGATTTCAGCACTTCCATCACCGTTTACATCAGAGACTACAGGGTATTCAATCCCTGTGCCAGCAGCCATCATACGGGTGTAAATATTGTATGGACGAATGGTGTCATTTCCCGTAATGTGGCTTTTGCCGCTAGCATTGATGATGCGCAGATGATTGTTGTCTCGGTAGACTAGTTCCATGATGTTGTCTTGGTTAAAGTCGAACAGCGTCATTGCAGTTTGTCCCGAACGGTCATCGTGGTATTGCGCCCAAACGGTCTCCAGTCCGCTTTGTGGAATGTAGCGCCAACAGAATATCTTTTCGGAGTATCCGTTGGGCTGGTTTTCGAGAAATACAATTTCAGGATATGGGTCGGCGTCCGTATTACCAATGAAGACATAGCTGGTGCTGGCGCAGCGGTGTGTTTTCTGAAAAAGGATTTGTCCATTGGAAGGCTTGTAGGCATAAAAATAGGCGTCGTCAACAATTTGGTCGTTAGTGTTGTCACGGATGACGAGGATGTCGGTCTCGCCATCGAGGTCGAAATCAGCCATGCAGACGTGTCCGTCAGAGGTGAATCCATTAGGTGGTGTGATGGTCTTTGCGACCGTGATTGAGTTTGAGTTAGGATTGGTGCGGCTGACGATGTTGACGTTGTAGATGGTGTTTCCGCATATCAACTCCTGACGTTCATCCCCAAAAACGTTATAGGCCAACGACATCGCATAATATGTGTGATGGTAAGTACCGTTGCTGTATGTAGGCGTTCCGCGATAGCTTAGACCCTTGTTTCCATTGGCGGGACCTGAACAAAGCCATTTTAGAGTGGCGGCATCAAAAACGTCGCTGCCGGAATAGACTTCGGGGTATCCATCACCATTGAAGTCGGCAAGCGAAACCATACCATCACATGAGGTGGCGCGGTCGGATACATTCAGTAAAGTGCCGTTGATGGAATAGGCACGGATTTTTTTGTCGTAACAATGTGCAAAGATAGCCCCTTGCATCGAACCGTCAGGCTTTGGATAACGACCGATAGCGTATGGACCGTTGGAGAGATAGATGGTGTCGGGAACCGCGAAAGAGTTTTGCAAACTGAGGTCTAAACCACTGTATACATTGATTTGACAACTACGATAGTTATTGCCATTGTATTGAGCCACAACAATGTCATTCACACCATTGCCGTCAATGTCACCAACTACAATAGGGGAATATGAAGCGATGTTGTTCTCGGAGCTGGAATAAAGTAGTTTGATCTCCCAAGGATTGCCTGTAATGGGTTTGTTGCATTCGGCTTCGTATACGTTGTCCGGGTAGTTGAGAAGACGGACAATGGACTCATCGGTGCTATGAATGTCGCCTGAACTGATAGGTTGTCCATAGGTAAGTAATGGCAAGAGTAAACTGATAAGGAATACGTGCTTTTTCATGTTTCATGTGCAGTTTAAGATGATTATTGCTGTAAATTCAAAAGCTGTTTGTAAAAGGTGGTGAGTTTTTCGCTCTCTTTTTCCCAATTGAATTCGTTTATAATGGCTTTGCGTCCATTTTGCCCCATCTTGATAGCTTCTGTCGGGTGCGCTTTTAGCCATAAGAAAGCGTTCGCAATGTCTTGGGAATTGCATGGGTCGACACAAATGCCGAAATGATATTTCTCATTCATTTTTTTCGCAAAATCCGTGTTGGAAATGACGACGGGCAGTTCCATCGACATATAGTCAAAGACCTTGGTGGGTAGAGTGTCAATTTTAGGGTATTGCCCAACATTGAGCAAAGTGGAAGCTCCAATATTGGCTTGTTCTAATAAGGCTACCATCTCGTTTTTGTTCAAAAACCCTTGGTAGTCGACGCAAACATATTCTGGCAATGTCTTTAGCTCGTTCTCGTAAGCTTTTGGAGTGAATGCACCTGCCAACAGCAGATTTCCTCCCGCTTGTTGTGTGGCCTTGACGAGTTGAGTGATGCCACGCTCTTTTGTAATGCCACCAATCATGGCGATGAATAGGCATTTGCTATAATCAATAGGAGTTTTTCTAATATAGTCATATTGGCTGGGCAGGTTCCTGATGAACAGTTCCCTTTGGCAACGGTTGGCAAAATAATCAATTCCATTCATGGTGCAGACTTGTATGACCGCATCGAGTTTCATGCAAACACGTTTTTCGTAGCGCATATAAAGACAGCCAATCAATTTCATCAAAAAGGCGGGTGTTTTGATGATTTTAATCTTGTGGATGTTGTCGTACAGTTGCCAACCATAAAACTCATGACTGTCAAAAATGACTATTTTGCCTTTTTTCTTAAGCTTCATTCCTATAGGTAACAACTCGGGCTCGTGAAGGTGATATATTTGGGCATCAATCTTTAGTGCAGCTTCAAAGATGAGTTTATTGCGCTTTCGCAGCAGCTCCAGATTGTTCTTGATGGGACAATATAGGGTGATACAATTTACACCATCAATGGTTTCGGTTTTGGGCACTTCTCCAAATCCAATGAGAGTGACTTCAAATCCGCCTTTTGCAAGCGACTTGCATTCTTTCTCAAAGATGCGCATATCGTTCATCTTATGTTTACTTGCCAAATGGCAGACTTTAGTTGCACTCATGGTTGAATCTTGTGACTTTCTCGGTTAATGTCTCATTTTACCTTATACTTGCAGCATCGTGAGGTTTGTTGTTGTACCCTGCAAAGGTAAGAATATTTTTCAGAGCGTTGGCATTTGGAAGAAAAAATGTATTTTTGTAGGGTAATAACCAAATAGCAAACAGGTGATATGAAAATCGAATTGCTTCCGGAAAACGTGATTGTTATTGCCGATTAAAAGAAAAACAATTATTTTTGCAGCGTGAAATCAAATTACGTTTTAGGATTATGTGCAGATTCAATATGTCATTCAACGATGCTGTGGTGGACGAGATGCGGCCCCATTTCGCTGACGAGAAGGCTATGCTGATGTGGATGCAGGCCGGAATGGAGCGGATGATGAGAGAATATGCTGCACAGTTTAATAAGAAAACCGCAGCAGACGGTAAAGAATTACTAAGGAAGTTACAGGCAATACCCAACACACCAGAGGGTTTCCTGCAACTTGGTGGTATTCTGGGAAAACCCGCCAGCTCGTTCTCATGGGATGAGCTACGGGAGGATGCTTACGCTGAAAAATACGGTATATGAAAAATTTTTCTCGACACCAATGTTATCCTGGAATACTTCCTCGACCGCGAGGATGGGAAGAAGGCGAGCCAATTGTTTGCCCTTCTGCAGGAGCAGAAGCACTCGCTGTTTATGACGGAGGGTAGCTTTTATACGATGATATTCTTGGTGGATAAGTATCTGAGGAAGGAGCGTGGCTTGCAGGGCGAGGTGCGCATGCAGATCCTCCGTGAGTTGATGTCGGACATTCTCCGTGTCATTAGAATTGCCGGTCACAACAAATCCAGTTTGCTGCGAGGCATCAGCGATATTGAGTATAAAGACATAGAGGATAGCTGCCAGTATCAGGCCGCGCAGAGAGCCGGCTGTGAGCTATTGCTCACCTTCAACGATGTTGACTACCCATTGGCTGAGGGTGTAGTTCCTTGCGTGATGACTCCGCAGGAGTTTCTTGATTCTTATTCAAATTCAAAGTAGGATTACTCCTCCTGCCAGATAAGGTGGATGACTCTGTAATATTAGTCGATTTTGTTCAACAGTCGCCCGTATTCCGCAGCCATAGCTTTTCGTGAGTACTTCTCAACCTCTTTGCTTTCGTTGGAAGGCAGGTCGTTTTCCACAAACTTTTGGTAAAGGTCATTTATGGTGGCTTTTATCTTCTCTTTGTTCTCGAAACTGACGGTCTGGCCTGCATGGGTTTCGCGGAGGATTCGTGCCGCGTCGCCGTCTTCGGGACCGATGCAAAGGATAGGACGTCCTGAGGCCATATACTCGAACAGTTTGCCGGTGACCAAGCCTTTGGCTCGCGGTTCGCTGTCGGGCATGAGCAGAAGGAGCAGGACTGAAGAGCTTTGGTGTACGTTTGCCACTTGATTGTGGGGGATATAGGGTGTAAAACTGACGTAGTCAGCCAACCCGTTTTCCTGTAGAGAAGCTGTTGCTGACTGGTCAATCTGCCCAATCATATTGATTCTAAGGTTGCTGGCAAAATTGTCGTCCTCCTTGACCAATTCGCCTAAGGCCTGCCAGAGGTTATTGGGACTTTGAATCTTTGAGAGTACTCCAAGATAGGTGAGCGTGAACTTCTCGGATGGGGTCGGGACGCAGATTAAATCTTCGCCGCGGTCGAAGCCGTTGTAGATGGTCCTGACGTTTCTGTTGCCTAATCTCCCCAGTCTTCTCGCTCCATCAGGGGACACGGTGACTACCTTGTCGGCTTGGGTTAGCACTTCACATTCCAATCGGTGCTGTTTGCGGTCGGCCCAACGAGTGAGGTGCAAGTCGTTATAATAGTCGATTTCGGTCCAGGGGTCACGGAAGTCGGCTATCCAGGGGATACCTAATGATTCCTTCAGTCTCATGGCAATCAGGTGCATCGAGTGGGGCGGTCCTGTGCTGATGATGGCATCGACGGGATGTTCTTTCAGGTATTCTGTCAGATAGCGCACCGAAGGTCTCACCCACAAGCGACGGGAGTCGGGGATGAAGAGGTTGCCACGAATCCACAGCGAAAAGCGTTCTTTCCAACCTTGTTTCTTTTCTTTCTCATGGATGAATCCCACTTTCACTCTCTCATCCTTCTTGATGCCGAGGAATCTCTTGTAGAAGGAATAAGGCTCGAAGATAGGCCGACGAATGACTTCCATATTGGGGTCGACATCTTTGAGCAACGACTCATCGATAGAGGGATACTCGGCGTTTTCCGTGGTGTAAATTACGGGCTGCCAACCATATTCTGGAAGGTATTTCGACATTTTCAGCCAGCGTTGAACGCCGCTGCCGCCTGAGGGGGGCCAATAATAGGTGATAATGAGGACTCTTTTCATGCTATTTCGTTTTTCTTAGTTTTGAAGGTGTGCCCTAAGGCTCCGATTAGCCCCAGAATCATGAGCAGCGAACTGGCAAAGGCAAGGGCGTTGCCTGTTGTGTATGCCTTGGGTGCATATTCCATGATAATTTCATGCTCACCGCTCGGGATGAGGGCGGCACGCAGGAGGTAGTTGGCGCGGAGCAAGGGATGTTCCTGACCGTCAACGTACATCTTCCAGCCTTTTTCTGTCCAAATCTCTGAGAAGACAACTAAATAATCTGTGACCTGAGGTCCCTGAGCCTGTCGAAGGGCCGACTTAAAACTATAGGTCAATTTATTAGGCTGGTAGTCAATCAAATTGATGTCAGGCATAATACTGTCAGTGACCTGATAGTTGCCTACCTGTTGGGCAAATTCCTTATGTACTATGGCGGTGCGTTTCAAGTCGGTGTCGGCGATTGCGTCAATTTCCTCATTGGGCGTTTCCACCCAGCGGACTTGATTCACCACCCAAGCATTGCCAGAAGCAAAGGGGTTGGGGAAGGGCTGCGCATTAGGGTTAAAGATGATGTACTTGGTGTTCAGCATGTTGATTACCTTCTGTTGTTCCAAGTTGAGCATCAGGTCTTGGGCAGTCTTGATGTTTCTGAGTTGGTTGAGCTCGCCGCCAAGATATTGCGTGATGATGTCCTGATAGCGGCGCAGTTTGGCTCCGCTGTAGCCACCTAACGATTTGTGGAAATAGCAGGTGCTGGCATCGTTGAACATATCTTTGGTGAGGTCGGCGACTCTGAAGTCCAGCGCCTTGTCGTTCAAGATGTATTGGTCAGCGGCAGTAGCGGTATAAGGCTGCTCGTATTGACGCTTGTTGATGAAGTCGTCGTCGTTGAGGTATCGCTTGTCGATGGGGAACATGTCAACCAGTACCAAAACAGCAAGGATGGGGAAGGCAATTTGACCTTTCAGTTTGCCCTGGCCATAAAGGAAAATCGGTACTGCTGACAGGAGGATGAACAGCAGACTGCGCAAGGTGTCCTTGCGGAAGATGGCCACACGGACGTCTTCAAGTTGCGAGGCGAAGGTGGCATACAAGGCTCCGTCCTTGCCTTTCCTCATAGCTGCAAACTGTTCGGCTTCACCTTGGCTGAGGAAGCTGAAGAATATCTTGGGGGCAAGATAGAACAGGAGACAGAAGCCTGCTGTGATACCTAAGGCAATAAAGAACTTCTTCTGGTTTCTCTTGAAGCCATCGGGGTTTTTGGCGATTTCGGCCAAGCCGAGGAATCCCAACAGCGGCATGGTGACTTCGGCAATCACCAGCGTCATGGAAACGGCCCTGAACTTGTCGTAACCAGGAACGTAATCCAAGAAGAAATTGGTGAATCCCATGAAATTCTTGCCCCAGCTAAGCAGTATGGATAGCAAGGTGGCTATGAGCAAGGCCCATTTCAACTTGCCTTTCACCGTCAATGCCCCTAAAACGAAGAGGAACACCACGATGGCACCTACATACACGGGACCGCTGGTGCCGGGTTGGTCGCCCCAATAGGCGTTGCTTTGAGCGATGCTGTCTCTGAATTGTCGGTCGGCATTTTCCAGAGCCGGGTTTTGTTTCCCTATATAAGCTGATGCGCCGCCTTTGGCGTTGGGGATGAGCAGGCTCCACGTTTCGCCTTTGCCGTAGCTCCATTGGGTGATGTAGTCGCGGTCGAGGCCCTTGGTCTGATTACTTTCGTTACGGGTCAGCACCGGTTTGCCGCGTGTGGTCTCCTTGCCGAATTCATAATTGCCGTACAGGGCTGTTGAACAAGTCAATACGCCGATGATGGCGGCCACAGCCAAACCGGTCGAGGCTTTGATAAAGTGGCCTAATCTGTGGTGCTTGATGTCGCTAATCAGCTCGGCTATGACCAAAATCACAATCATTAGTGCCAAATAATAGGTGATTTGCAAGTGATTGGTACGCACTTCAAAAGCCAGAGCGAAAGCGGTCAGCAGCCAGCCCCACAGGTATTTGCCTTTATAGGTCAGCAGTACGCCCGCAATCACAGGAGCCATATAGGCCATTGCCATCGCTTTGGCGTTGTGACCCGCCCCGATGACGATAAACAAATAGGAAGTGAACCCGTAGGCAATGGCGCCAATAAAACTAATCCAAAAACCGCATTCAAGCACCAAGAGCAAGACGAAAAAGCCTAACATGCAAATGAATACTGAACCGATGGGGTGGGGTAGCCCTAAGGTCAATCCTTTGTAAACAGGATTGGTCAGATTGCCCTTAGGCTGTATGGAAATGTTCCATGCAGGCATTCCTCCAAAGGGCGCGTTGGTCCATAGCGTCTGTTCTCCGGTAGCCTCACGATACTGAATGATCTCCTGCGACATACCAAGGTGCATCTCGATGTCGTGTTGCTTGATGCGTTTGCCTTGCAGCACCGGACTGAAATACACCAGGGTGATGGCAGCAAAAGCGATGATGGCTCCTATAATGCTGAGGATGTGTTTGTTTTTTTGGAAAAAGGTATTCTTCATAGTGTATGATGGTTTCTATTCAACTTCTTCAAAATCGATATATTCCCCAATGTTTGGGTCAACGTGGGGATTGGTGGTTGCTTTGGTGGAAGTTTCGGTGTCCTCTTGCTGGAATTGATTCATTTGCTGTTGCAGTTTCTTCATCTTCCTTCTGAAAATCCACTTGATAATCAGACTGAAAGCATAGAAAATCAGGATTGCGGTGAGTAATATGTTCAAAAAAGCTCCCATGGCTTATTATAATAAGGTGCTGCGAAATTACGGATTTTCCTTTTGCGAAGGATATTTTTTGCTCAAAATGTCGCGCCAAGCTGCACTAAGGAACCCCGTGCCATAACCGAATAGTTGGCAATAGGCAGCAGGTACGCTGAGTGCTGCCACCTTCAAACTCTTGTTTTTCAACAGTGAATCGACAAAGACCAACAGACAGTAGAGTAGGATGGGAGCAAACCACAGCCCGTGGTGAAAAAGTCCCAACAGCACCAACAGAAGGTTGCCCAACACGAAGACTGCGGGCAGCAGATGTACCAGTTTGAAGGTGTCGGGGTATTTCTTTTTCAGCTCCACTCGTGCCTCTCCCGAATGCCTCACCTGACGGAAGAAAGAACTGAACTTGACGCGCCGTTTGTGGTAGACGAAAGCGTCGGGGAAGAGGCGGCAGCTGTAGCCTCCTTTGAAAATGCGGGTGCTGAGGTCGATGTCCTCGCCATAACGCATGGGGGCGAAGCCGCCTAACGCTGCGTAGACCTCTTTTCGGATGCCGAGGTTGAAACTGCGTGGATAGAATTTGTCCATCTTCTTTTTACCTCCTCGGATGCCGCCTGTCGTGAAAAACGAAGTCATCGAATAGTTAATGGCTTTTTGGATGGGCGTGAAAGAAGGATGTGCTTCATCAGGACCGCCGAAGGCATCGCAGGGATGGCTTTCGAGCTCGTTTTGGATGATTTCCAGATAGTGTTCGGGAACGATGACATCAGAGTCCAGAATGATAAGGTACTCGCCTTGGCTGCGTTCTGCACCATAGTTGCGGGAGGGACCGGGGCCGCTGTTGGGCTTGAAGTAGTAATGCAAATCCAACTTGTCGGCGTATTTCTCGCAAACCGAATCGCACTTCTCTGAAGAGCCATCCTCCACCACGATTACCTCGAAATCGTTGAAGGTTTGGGCGCATAGGCTCTCCAACAGTTCATCAACTTCCTGGGGTCGGTTGTATACGGGTATGATGATTGAAAACCGCATTTTCATTATTTTTTGCAAAGATAGGGATTCTTTGCTTATCTTTGCGCTATCAATTGTGATAATCCGAAAATGAAAAAACTGATTTCTCTCTTTACGAAGATTTTCCCTCGCCAGTGGCTCATCAAGCTGAGTTATCTCTTCAGTCTGCTGGTTCGCCCGTTTTATGTGGGAAACAAGGTGGAATGCCCCATTTGTGGCGGCCATTTCCGTAAGTTTTTGCCATACGGCTACGGGAAGGCAGGTGACAACCGTCTGTGCCCCAAGTGCCTGTCTCTTGAAAGACATCGTCTTCTGTGGCTCTACCTGAAAGAGAAAACGGATTTCTTTTCGGCTCCGCTGAAGGTCTTGCACTTTGCTCCAGAGCAGCCTTTCCTGAAACGCTTCCGTGCCTTGAAGAACTTGGACTATACTACTGCCGACCTTGATTCGCCCATTGCAGACTTGCATCTTGACGTTACCGCCATTGACCAGCCATCTGACACGTATGATGTAGTGATTTGCAACCATGTGTTGGAACATGTGAGTGATGCCAATAAAGCCTTTTCTGAAATCAAGCGTATCTTGAAACCCGGAGGTTGGGCGATACTTCTTGTCCCTATCAATCCCGATGTGGATACCTTTGAAGATCTTTCGATTACCGACCCTAAGGAAAGGGAACGTTTGTTTGGCCAATACGACCACGTGCGGCAGTTTGGGCGCGACTATGCCGATGTGCTGCGTAAGGCGGGCTTTGAAGTGACGGAAGATAGAATCTATTATGAGATTCCCGAGCAACAACGCGAGCGGATGCACTTGGCCCGAAGGGGAGAAGAAATCATTTATCGATGCTCGTTGTCGTGAACTGCGTCTCGCAGTTCAAAAAAGTTGTTAGTTTGAAGGCAAACTGCGGGACGCAGTTTGCGACAAAGAAAACAACAAAAGGCGAATCCATTGGATTCGCCTTCGTTACCTTAAATGAGAAATATAACGGCTTCCGAAAATTATCCTTCGACAAGCTCAGGAACCTTATTCGTCAGAAACTGTAAGTTTTTTTCTGCCTTTGGCTCTTCTGCGGGCCAAGACCTTGCGGCCATTAGCCGTAGACATTCTTTCTCTGAAACCGTGTTTGTTTCTACGTTTTCTGTTCGAAGGTTGATAAGTGCGCTTCATCTCTGTATCTTTTTGTTGTTATTTAGCTATAGATATTCCTCTGAATCGGGCTGCAAAAGTACAAAAACTTTTGTTTGCACCAACATTTTTCTTCAAAAAAAAGAAAAAAGGCAAAACCTTTGGTGGTTCTGCCTTTTTTAAATGGTTGATAATTACTTTTTTAGGCAACAACTTCCTTTTCGGGGATGTTTCTCAAGGTCTCAACAAGGAAATCCCAGAAGGGTTGTACGCTCTCGATGAGCAGGGCTTCATCGGGTGAGTGCGGGTGGACCAGCGTGGGGCCGAAGCTCACCATGTCCCAGTTCGGGTACTTCGAGCCGAGGATGCCGCATT
>CAMYYB010000073.1 GCA_947303335.1 uncultured Bacteroidales bacterium
CTAATCTAACGAATTGTTATTCGTGTTATTCGTGCAATTCGTGGTCAAAAAAAACGAATGTTTAGTGGTTTCCTTATATCATTGAACACGAATCTCGCTAATCTAACGAATGGATATTCGTGTTATTCGTGCAATTCGTGGTCAAAAAAAACGAATATTTAGTGGTTCCCTTATATCATTGAACACGAATCTCACTAATCTAACGAATTGTTATTCGTGTTATTCGTGCAATTCGTGGTCAAAAAAAAACCGAATATTTAGTGGTTTCCTTATATCATCGAACACGAATCTCGCTAATCTAACGAATTGTTATTCGTGTTATTCGTGCAATTCGTGGTCAAAAAAAACGAATGTTTAGTGGTTTCCTTATATCATTGAACACGAATCTCGCTAATCTAACGAATGGATATTCGTGTTATTCGTGCAATTCGTGGTCAAAAAAAAACGAATATTTAGTGGTTCCCTACAATCAGAGCCTCATCTCACCATCAGCTTCCCGTATTTCACTACGGCGTTGTCGCGCATCAGCTTGACGATGTAGCATCCTTTGGCGAAACCAGCAGGCAGCCCTACGGAAAACTCGCCGACGGCTTCGCCCGTGGCTTTCAGCAGGGTGCGTCCGCTGAGGTCACACACCACAATGGCATCGAAGTTGCTGCTGTTGCCGCTCACGTGTAAGGTTTGTCCTGACTCAACAGGATTGGGGAAAAGATAGATAGGGTCGTTTAAATCCTCATGGATACTCCAGCTCGGGTCCCAAATCATCCGGGCATATTCCGGATGGTCGACGAAGGGGTTGCGGTTGTGCTGATAGTCTCTGTAGATAGTCTCGTTGCGTTCCTTTTCCTTGTCGCTGACAGGGTCTTGCTCATTCCAGCGCAACAGCATATCAATGGCCCAGGGCTTGATTTCGCTCTTGGTGGTCATGTCGCTGCTGCTCCAGCTGCCGTCCTCAGTATAATAACGCACGCTCATGTACATGATGGCACGGGCAAAGTCACCTTTGTATTCATCAATAGGCTCGAATACAGTGCCGCTGAAGCCTGATGTCTTGCAGGTTCCCAACTTAGAGCCATTTTGCGAGGTCCACGAGGCAGAGCGCACCTCACCAAAGGCATAGTTGCCGCGACGACTGTTTACATAGCCGTCTGTCGGGAAGATATGATGCAAATCCGTTTTTGCGGTACCGTCGTTGTTAAACCAACTCTGCGGCCACGAGTGCTCGCGGTTATAGCAGTCGCCCTCGCTGTCGTAGTTGCCACACTGGTCTGTCGTACCCAAGTGATAGGTATAAGGCGGAGTGCCGTTGGGACGGTCGGAATACATGTCCCACACGATGCCGTTGCCTTTGTTGTCGGTGCTCCAATAGGCATTCCAAATCTGTGAGTACGAGAGGGATGTGTGTCCTTTGATGATGTTATGCAAGGCCAGCTTCAACTGGTTGCCCGACAGTCCATTGGCGGAGTTGTAGTAATTGGCGGGCTGGGCTGAAAGCATCAGCGCGAAAGCCAGACTAAGGATGAGAGAAAACGTCTTTTTCATAATATCATGTATTTTTCGGCCCTTCGACAGGCTCAGGGACACCCTTCGACAAGCTCAGGGACCTTCAAATCAAATTAGTAAACAAATATAATAGGGCAATAACCACCATAAACACCGAAGCGGAGAACTCAAGGAAACTCACCATTTTAAGCATCTTGGGCTCGAAGTCCTGACGCACGATGAAGAACGACCACAGGGAACCGGCAAAGGCTACCGCAAGGGCAAACCATCCGCCGAAAGGCATGAAACTGGGACCCATCAGCGACATAAGCAGGGTGTTGAAGGCGGCGAGGATGGAGAGCAGGATGATGTCGCCTTCCTTGACGACGGTGTACATCATCTTGCCTTTCAGCACGCGCATCGAGTCGACAAACATCTTGACGGCCACGACGAGCATCATCGCGAAAACCATGTAATCGGCGATATAAGTATAAAGGTGGCTGATCAGCCGACCTATATTGTAGCCCAAGACCGCCATAATTCCCTGACTGAGGCCAAAGGTTACGGGAATCCAGATTCGCTGTGCCGGCTTGTCGTCAGACTTAATCAAGCCCATCGAGCGCGGGGCGACGGAAGCGGTCAAGCAAAGAATGAAGAGAATGCTGATGATGATTGCTGTAGTGGTCATAATCCAAATAAATCAGAGTGAGTCCCTGTCCTAACCAAAGACAATAGATTCAATTTATCTTCCTTTGAATAAATCAATAGCCAATCAGGCTGAATATGACATTCCCTATGTCCCTTATACTCACCTTTCAATGGGTGGTCAAGATTGGCAGCTGGCAGCGGAGTGTCAGTAGCCAGCATCAAAATAATCTCGTTCAGCTTCTCCTCTGGCAAATTTCGTTTCAATGCCAGTTTCAAATCTTTTTTGTACTGGGTTGTAAAGAAGATTTTTCTCATTCGTGAACTTTTTTCAGATAGTCCTCAAAATCTTCACAAAAGGTTCCCTTGCCTGCTTTCGCTTCACGAATAGCGTCCAAAGTTGTTGACTTTGCAGCGTTTGTTGAACGAACCGGTTTAATCAAAATGCCTAAAGACTTAATCAGACTAAGCAAAGCCTTACCCGTACTAGTTCTTTCGTTTAATGTAATCGTGTATGTGGCCATTTTTCTTGTTCTTTGCTGCAAAATTACACATTCCTATTAAATAACACACAAATTCTGAAAAAATTTCGGGGACACCTATTAACATTAGGCATCCCCGAAAAGCTGATTGTCTGGATTGCTTCGTCGTTCCTCCTCGCAATGACGTGAATCAACCCCTCGTCATTGCGAGCGCAGCGAAGCAATCTAGAGATTTCATCATCCTAAACGTTTGAACTGGCAAGTGAAGTGGCGCATCAGCTCAGCTTCCCAGGTGATTTCCAGACCACGCTTGATGGTGTCGCGACGGTCGTAGACGTTCTTCAGGGCAGCGGCAATCACGTCCATGTGGTTGTTGGTGTACACACGGCGCGGGATGCAGAGGCGCACGAAGTCGTTGCCACCGAAGCGGTTTTGGCGTGTGACCGGGTCGCGGTCGGCAAGGACGTAGCCGATTTCACAGGCACGGATGCCGGCTTCGAGATACAGCTCGCAGGTCAAGGTCTGGGCCGGGAACTCTTCCTTGGGGATTTGGGTCAGCACCTTGTCGGCATCGACAAAGATGGCATGGCCACCGGCGGGACGCTGGTAAGGAATGCCGTATTCATCCAACTTGGCAGCGAGGTAATGGACCTGCTTGATACGTGTCTCAACCATCTCAAATTCGATGTTCTCCTTCAGGCCGACGGCCAGAGCATCCATATCACGACCGTTCATGCCGCCGTAGGTCAGGAAGCCCTCGAAGGGGATGCAGAACAGCTTGGCACCTTCATACCAGTCCTTCTTGTTGGTGGCGATGAAGCCGCCCATATTGACCAGACCGTCCTTCTTGGCGCTCATGGTCATCGAGTCGGCATAGCTGAACATTTCCTTGCAAATCTCGCGGAGGGTCTTGTCCTCATAGCCTTTCTCGCGGGTCTTGATGAAGTAAGCGTTCTCGATGAAACGGGCGCTGTCGATGTTGACCGGCACACCATACTTGTGGCAAAGTTCGCAGGTCTCGCGAATGTTCTGCATCGAGACGGGCTGACCGCCAACGGTGTTGTTGGTCACGGTGAGGACCACAAACGGCACGTTGCCCTTGTTCTCTTGCAGCACCTTCTCCAGCTTCTCAAGGCTGACGTTGCCTTTGAAGGGGACTTCCAGCTGGGTGTCGTAAGCCTCAGGCACAGTAACATCGATGGCAAAAGCCTTGCGGCTCTCGATGTGACCCTTGGTGGTGTCGAAGTGGGCGTTGCCCGGGATAACCTGACCGGGCTTCACGAGATACGAGAACAGCACATTCTCGGCTGCACGGCCCTGGTGGGTAGGGATGACATACTCAAAACCGGTGATTTCGGTGATGGTGTCTTTCATGTGATAGAAACTGCGGGCGCCGCCGTAGCTTTCGTCGCCCATCATCATTGCGCTCCACTGACGGTCGCTCATGGCACCGGTGCCTGAGTCAGTCAGCAGGTCGATGTAGACGTAGTCGCTCTTCAGCATGAAAATGTTGTTGTGGGCTTCAAGGAGCCATTTTTCGCGTTGTTCGCGGGTGGATTTCTTAATGGGTTCTACCATCTTGATTTTCCACGCTTCTGCAAAAGGAAGTTCCATAGTGTTGAATTGTTTATTGTTAGATTGTTGAATTGTTTGTTGAATTGCCCTCTTGTTGCTGAGGGGATTGCGGGTCAAGCCCGCAATGACGATATAGGTACGCTCCGTCAGAGACGATAAAGCATACGCTTCATCAGAAACGGTCGCGTTCCTTGATGTTCAAGTAAACCATATTACGAGTGATGTTGGGCATATCAATAATAAGGTGCTTTTGAAAAACGGTTCAAAGATAGGGAATTTTCGGTTACCGCAAGCCTTTGCCGTGATTTTTTTACTATTTCAGCCCCATTTCTTCCGAAACTATCCGGTCATTTCCCCATAATCCGGCAGATGGTCCAAAGCCTCCAGTCTCCCTTCCTCCACCTTGAAGCAATAGCAAGTCTCACCGTTAAAGAGCATCAAGTAACGGGGTTTCAGAGCAGAATAATAACGCACAGCCTGGTCAAGTACCTTATCGGTAAGCCTCACGCTTTGGGCTTTGCATTCCACAATCATCAGCGGACGGGCTTCCTTGCCAAACACCACAGCATCGGCACGTTTGTCCATTCCATTCACCTTGACGGAATACTCCACCGCTATTAATCCCGGAGGCACGTGCAGCTGCTCCACCAAGAGATACAGCACCTTCTGACGCACCTCCTCTTCGGGAGTCAGCGACACAAAACGGCGGCGCAGCGGGTCGAAGACCATCCTGCGCCCCTCACGTTCTTCTGTCTTGAACCATTGCAACCGACTGTCAGGCATGATTGTTTCCGTTTTTTACGCCACAAAGATACACGAAATTCACAAACAAAGGGAAATGTTCGTACTTTTGCCACCGTTAACGCATAATACACTCAACTCCATGCACCATCCCCTCCCCTTATTCACCCTCGCCTTGCTATTGGCATCCTGTACCCCCAAGTCCGACTCCCTTATCGGAGAATGGACCGTCGACAAAGTCAACGTACAGTTTGACGAAAACCGCAGCACTCCTGAGCTGGTAAAACAAATCGGCGAGATAGAGAAGCAGAACACGCTGAGCATCAGCAGCGACTCCCTGTTGGTCTTCAAAGGCTTGGACGAAACATGGGAGGGATGCCTCACGCTGAAAAACGGCACAAGACTCTATTGCGACGGAACACTTTTCGGAGAATGGAAAGAGGGGCTAATCGTTACACAAACCGACTCGCCCCTTGGGGAAATTGTAGTACGTTATAAAAAGATGCGATAATTGGCACGCATAATGCGCTGAATCATGGAAAGTGCATAGCGATTCTGCGTGAAATAAATCTGGGTGAAGCAATCACTGCTCAACGAACTTCAAACTGTAAGCAACCGCTTCAAGCTGCAACAATGCATTGCGTTTCTTCTGGTTAGGCTCATAGTAGTAGCCCTCCACGGTGACAAGGTTGCCCGTTTTGTTGTCCACGAAAGTATACGACACGAAGGGACCACCCATAAAGTCGCCTTCCACCCGCCACATTCCGCGCATCTCCATCGTGTAGCCCGCTGGGTAATCGGACACGTAGGTCACCAACGGCGGCACAAACTCAGTTTCGGTCGCCATATAGGAACCTTCCGATGGACCGGGGATGTACTTGCCCACCATCATGTCGCGCATGGCGATAAGACTCTCCCGACTGAGCTGAAGGGTGTCCTGATAAGGCAGACGATAGATGACGATGCAGGAGCTTGAGTTCTCCAGCTCCTTTCGAATCCACATGAACTCCGGGTCGCTTTTGGCAATGTAGAAGCCCTGGGGTACAGTAAGCTCGAAGCCAAACTTCTTGGCTATGGCTTCGCTGATGTTCTTGTCATTGGTGGGACGCAATACCGTCAAGATACGGTCGCGTTCCACCTTGTTGAACCATTTGTGGTAGACCTCCTTTTGGGTTTCAAACAAGTCCACCCAAGCGTAGGCATTGGGGGCTGTGATTTTCACATACCGCTGGGGGGCCGCCCATAGGTCGACAGCGGTCTCAGCCACAGCCTTCTCCACCGCAGGGTCGATAACGACTTCAAGGATGCACTTGTGCTTGTGGAACAAGTCGGAGAAGTCCTTTGTTTTGATATGTATCAAATTGTTCTGTGCTTCGGGTTGCGGCAATCCATACTGATAGTCGAGGAAAAAGTGTTTGATAGAATCGCCAATGATACCGTTCCACTGGTCATCGTTTTGGGTGACCACAAGGATTTCCGCGATGTTTCCCGTCGCGCGGTCTTTCAACGAAGCTCTTGTCTTTTGTTCGCAGGCCGTCATCATAAGGGCAAGGGCTATGACGGCAAGCAGGATGTTTCGTGTTCTCATAGTTATTTATTTTTATGGAGTTTAACTGTCAATTCTTTATCTTAAGCTTTTGATTTACAACAACTGTATTGCTCTTCAAATTATTCCATTGTTTCAGCTGGGCCACCGAGCAACCGTATTTACGCGAGATGGAACTGAGCGTCTCGCCTTTTCTCACCGTATGGGTTTGCGTGGTGGTGGCCTGCTTGCTCTGACCCGTATTGCTGCTCTTCGAGGTGGAAGAGCTGTTGGATGTGCCTCCTCCAGAACGATAGATGGTCAGTTTTTGCCCCTGATGAACTGTATCACTTTTCAACTTATTCCATTTCTTTATGTTAGAAACAGAAACATGGTATTTCTTCGCGATACTGCCCAAACTCTCGCCTTTCCTTACCGTATGGGTGGTGCGGCCGCTGCTTTCTTTCTTGACCTGTTGCTCCACCACCTTATTGCGTAGATCAGCTTGTTTGGCAAGACTATAGATGCTGTCCTCGATTTGCACAAAACGCAAGGCATATTTCATAGGCAAGCGCAGGGAGCACATACGGTCGGGCCGACCTGGGATGATTTTCTTAGTGTATTGGGGATTGAAAAACTCAATATCCCTCATCGAGGCACCAACCACTTGATTCACGAGGTCAAAACTAAGATAATCGTGAACCATCACCGTATCCGTTCCGTGCATCAACAGACCGGGATTCAGAGGATACAGGTTGTGCGCAGAGGCAAAGTTCATCACGTAAGTCACTGCAATGAAGGCAGGAACATAGCCGCGAGTCTCCTTGGGAAGATAAGGCCAGATAGCCCAATAGTTTTTGGCACCGCCAGCCCTGATGATGGCTTTGTTCACTTTGCCAGGTCCCGAGTTGTAGGCTGCAAGTGCCAGGAACCAGTCGCCATAACGGGCATAAAGGCTCTGCAGGAACTGGCAGGCGGCTTCTGTCTCCTTTACCGGGTCATACCGGTCGTCGTACAAAGTGGTTTGCCGCAGGCCATAGTTTTTTCCCGTCTCATACATAAACTGCCACAAGCCTTTCGCTCCTACCCTTGAGCCAGCCACAGGATTCAGAGCCGACTCCACCATAGCCAGATACTTCAACTCAAGCGGCAGGTTATACTTGTCGAGATATTCCTCAAACAGGGGGAAATAGACGTAAGACAAGCCCAGCATTCGGCTGCATTGCTCCCGTTTCCGGCAGGCATACAAATCGATATAGGCTTTCACCTTGTTATTATAGGTCAACGGAATGGTCGTCTCACGAGCCAGTTCATGGATACGTTGGGCATAGATGCTGTCGGGAAAGGTAGGCACCTCGTATGAAGCATAGCCGTAGGGATTCCAAAGCGAGGAATCGATATCCAAATACACATCACGGAAATAACTGATATTACTAATCATGTCAAGCATCTCCATCACCGAAGATTCCTCCACATTAACCGTCGTGTCCATATCAACAATATCCAAGGTGTCGGCTCTGAAAAACAAGCTGTCAGGATCGGAAAAATCGGGGTCATAGTCTTGGGCAAACAGGCCACCCAACGGCAGCATCATCAGGACAAGGAGGCGCAAATACTTCATGGTTTCTTGCAAAGAATATATTTTGGATTGTGTTTTTATAATAAGGGTGCAAAAATAGCAAATGTGTACCATGTGAACGGAGCAAAATGGTGAAAAATTGCTACACAATGAAAAAAATGGCTACTTTTGTCGCATGGAAAACGAAAAGAATACCGAAAAACTGGCTGGATATCTAATCAAAATAGGTATACTGGCCGCCATTTTAGCCTTATGCTGGTTCCTCAAGAACGTACTGATTTACATCATCGTGGCTTTTGTTGTCTCGTTGGTCGGTTTCCCCATTATGACGCGCCTGAAGAAAGTCAAAATCAAAGGGCGTCATGCTCCCGATTGGCTGCTGACCTTATTGACCCTTTTGCTGGTCCTCATTTTTATCGCCTTGCTGATTACGCAAATCATCCCATTGGTCTCCAATATCATCCGCGATGTTTCGGCGATGAACAGCACCTCTTATTTCGACTCCAACCCAATTGATACACTTAACGATTGGCTCATAGCCACCTTCCCTTCCTTGAACAGCGACTTCGATGTGACAGCCTTACTGCTGACCAAACTAAGGGAACTGGTCAGTTTCACTCAGGTGAGCAATATAGTCGGGTCGGTAGCCTCAGTGGTTTCAAGCGCCTTTGTCGGTCTGTTTTCTGTTGTGTTCATCTCATTCTTCTTCATCAAAGATGACACCTTGTTCGAGAAAATCGTCTGCGCTCTTGTCCCCGACCGTCACGAAAAAGAAGTAAGCAAGACCTTGAACGACATCAAGCATCTGCTGTCGCGTTATTTCTTGGGTCTGCTTATCGAAATGCTGGGAGTGGCCTTAATCGACTTTTTTGCCTTATGGCTTATTGCCCGACTTCCCGTCAGTTATGCCCTCGGTATTGCCTTCATCGCCGGTGTGCTCAATGTGATTCCATACATCGGTCCCCTCATGGGCGAAGTCATTGGTGTCGTTATCGGCGTAGTGTTGAAGTTCAGTCTCGGTGTCGGATTGGGTGTTAACATCTGGATTTTTGCCTTAGTCATTTTTGCACTCATGTTTGGAGCACAGCTCATCGACAACTTCATCTACCAGCCCCTCATATACTCCACCAGCATCAAGGCACATCCCTTGGAAATCTTCATCGTGCTTCTTATCGCCGGTCATATCGGCGGCGCAGCGGGTATGCTGGTTGCCATTCCTGCTTATACTGTGGTGCGTGTCATAGCCATCCGGTTTTTCCACCACTTCAAGCCCATACAAAGGCTTATCCCCGACTTGAGCGAGGAAGATAAAATCATCGAAAACATTGACTAATACAGGCAACGGCTATCAACGCTCAACGGCGATACGGCGAACCACAATCCCTTCAGACGTTGCCACACGCAACATATAAAGACCTGAAGCCACCTGCTGCATATCGAGCACCACTTGACTACCGTCGACGGCTTGCTGCATGATGCATTGTCCCAATGTGTTGTAGACCGAGACATGGCTCATGCCTTCGGCTTCAACGGTAAGGTGGTCTTTCGCCGGGTTGGGATAGACCTTCACCGAGGATTCACTTTCATCGATGCCTGTGGGCGAATAATAGACATGCAGTTCAAAGACATTGGGATAATAGTGCCTATTGGCCGGAGCCGAAGTGCAGTCCCACTCACCATAATAGGCATAGAGACGATAATAATAGTCACCTTCTAACAAAAGGGAATTATCCTTATAGGAAGTAGCTGCTGAACCCAACAGCTTGATACGCTCATAGTTGCCGTCTTCGCCTGTCTTACGGAAGAGGTAGTACCCCGAAAGCCCGTCGTTGGGCTGAGGTGCCTCCCATTGCAGTTGAGGCTTGTAGCTGCTGGTGTATTCAAAATCGAGATTGCGAGGCGAATAACAGGGACCTACCGAAGCACATGATTCGTTGGTGAACTCACCACTCTCGCCACCATCGCACAACACGCTGATGCGATAGCAATGTCCTCCCAAGTCCGCATCGGCATCCATAAACATAGTAGCGGTACCAGCAGGAATCAAGCGATAAAGCAACTCATCGCGATAGAGATTGTAGCCATAACCCTCATTCTCAACAGCATCCCACGAAAGCAGGACACCTTCGTCGGCTACAGTAGCAACCAATTCATTCGGGGTGCCACAAGCGAGGCTACCCCCACAGCTATTGTTGATATCGAAGAAGATGCCTTCTGTCAGGTCGTTAGAAGAACCGGAAAATGAATAGACTGTATTGCCCTCCGAATCCTTGATGACAAAGCCCATTTGAGTGACTTCATTCTCAGGAGCCGTCCAACCAAAGCTCAGCTTCCCTAAAGGCAACGAGGGATTGGCCACCACGCCTGCCGAAGTCGTCATAGTGAACTGGGACAACTCGCGACCTGTAGTGTTGTAAACAGAGATGTATCCCCCTCGCCATCCTTGGAAGGAGGTAGTGGTCAACATGAGCTGCCAATCGCAGGTGGGTCCGACTACAACCTTCATCTCATTGGCGTGTTTGCCCACACGACCATTAGCCTGAGCATACACCGCATAATGATAGACATCGTAACGCGGCACGTCGGCATCCTCAATTTCCATTGTTGCACCGGGTGTCACATCCGTCAAAGTCTGGATGACTATGTTATCGCGAAGCACTACCACCTGCTCAATGGAAGTCAGATTGGTTCCGTTCAAAGTGGTAGTAGGATTGGTCCAGCTGAGGCGCGTCTTAAGTTCCGTATCTGAAACAGGAGTGACCGTGAAATTGGTAGGCGCAGCAGGCGTGTTGTTATATATCGGCTCAGGGATGAAGTTGAACATCGCGTCAGCAGGGCTCGTATAGGGTGCCTCGTCAATGATGTACCATCCATTGCTGCTGCCGCCCCAACCGAGGTTGAAATGGAACATATCATGGTCGTCATAACCGTCGCACACGAAAGCGTGGCAGCCACCATCCTGACAGCCACCGTAGTACATGGGCCAACCCATATCAAACTGCTCGCGCACCATCGTCTTCCAAGTCTCCAACTCATAGTCGTCACGACGAAGCTGCACGATGGCATCACAATAGTTGAAATAGGTATGCATCACCCCTGGAATGGGGCCAGAGGCACCACCGCTACCATCAGGGCCATAGCCCATATCAATGGTGACACCGCAATGGAAGCCCAGCGTTCCCGTAGCCACTTTCTCCGCTTCCGTCGAGTTGTTGTTCAGCACGTAGGGCATATTTTCCCAATCGTATTCCGTGTTGCCGAAGTCGGCGCAAATCTGCCCGTAGTCGTCATGGTAATAGCAGTGGCTATCGTTGCCCTTGACGGGGAAGCACCAGAAACGCATCAGCTGAGCCATAGCCGTTGCAAGACAACCCACGTAGGTATGCCCGCCCGAGCCGGCTGGGTCTTCAGGACAACAGTAGTTATAGGGATAGTCCTGATTCCACTTAGTCAAGCAAAAGTACTCTGCATCCCTACCACCAAAGCGGGAGAGCAAGCGTCCGTATTCCATCACCGAAGTCCATTCCGCAGCCACCAAAGGCGTAGCGGTAGCGTTACCCCTGCTACGCAAGCGACTCACACTTTCTGTAATGTCCGAAAGGTAGTCCTGCAACGCTGGTGGAATATTGAAGGCATCAAAAGCCGACTCATCGGAATAGCCGATAACAGGACGATAGGCATCGTCACCTGCGATAATAACAAAGCTATGGCTGCCCAGATTGAAGACAAAGATGGCATCATTCTGAGCGGTATAGACCAACTCAGGCACAGCCCTCTCAACAGCCAACTGTGAAGTGGCGAACTTTTGCGCCGCTGTAAGCGCCGTATGGCGGTCTATGGGTTTGGCTTGCATGACAGACAGCCCCATCAGCAATGCCGAAATCAGTAATACAGTTCTTTTCATGGTTATTCTTATTTTTCATTGGTTTGCAAAGCATCAGGAAGGATAACGACCTTCATGCCAACAAAAGCGTAATGGGCTTTCAACAGGTCGAGGTCAGCATTGCGGAGGCGGATGCAGCCCTCGCTGCCGCGACCGGGCACTGAAGCCTCATTATTGGTGCTTCCGTGGATGCCGATACCTGTGAAACCGGGTGTGGCAAGCCGCATGAACCAGTTGCCATACGCCAGAATCTCGCCCCTGCCGTCCCCAAAGTCATGCGTCCACTTCGAGGCATCGGTAATCTGGGTGATGATGAAAGGCTTCTCGAAAGAGCTCTCAGGGGTGCGCATATCGCCTTTCCGCTGTTTCTGTCCGGTGTTGCTTCCGACGCAGACAGGATAACAGGCGCGGCACAGCGTGTCGCCCTCCACCGCCTCGCATACATAGAGCCGGTACTCAGGCTTCGCAATGACAATAAAGCTGTTTTCCTTGACTAAGACCTCTGGGTCAATATTCAAAGTGTCATAAAGCGGACCGTTCATTATCGTGTCAGCCACTATGGTGACTGGCTCTTCAACGGATGAAGTGCTGTTATTGTGGCAAGCAGGCAAAGCCCACAAGACCGAAAGAAGAAGTATGAATATCATTTTTTTCATGGTTGTCGTTTATGAGGCACAAAAATAGAGAAAAAGTATTCAGAAGCTGTGAAAAATGGATAAAAAAGAATACTTATTTTTGCAAGCGCAAACGGTGCCTTAAATGCCGTATCGGAAATGAATCGTCACACTAAATCAATCAAATACCATGAAGAAATCTATTTTTACCCTAATTCTTGGCCTCAGTTTTAGCACCTTGTTCGGCCAATCCAACGACCTCCAACATGTCATTGTCATGATGGCCGACCGCTACGACGGTGCCCAAATCTCGCAAAAAACCGCTTTGATGACCAAAGAGCAACGCCGCGATTTCGTCATCGCCGAAAGAAAAGCGTTTTG
>CAMYYB010000074.1 GCA_947303335.1 uncultured Bacteroidales bacterium
CGTGCTTACGAAGGGGACTTATAGGACAGATAAGACTAATAAAAACCAATAGAACAATGAAAACAATGAGAATTTACACCCTGCTTGCGCTCCTATTTATCATTGCAACCACGACAACGGTAGAGGCACAAGAAACACTGACAGGAAAATCATCCGTAGAGCTGAAATTTACAAGATACATTGATGAAGACACCACGAAAATCTTCTCATTATACGATTATTGCTGCCATGTGGTACAAAGAGTTACAATAGAGAAACATCTAGGGGACAGCGTGAAATTAGAACTTGAAGTGTGCAACTTTCACCCAGCACTACTACCATTTTTCTACAACAACATGGAAGTGTATGGGGTTGACAACGGGAACAAAGAGCCTTTGCAATTCGATTTATCTAATGTTGGCGTTGCCATTGATAATCAAGGCTATGACACAATAGACATTTCATTCTATTTTAACCCGAATTCACTCATGTTGTACAAATACAAAATGGCATTCGGTGGAATTACCATGTATCAATCAGGATGGCATTCGATGTTTTTCACAAGTTCCAACATGGAGTTTGATGAAATAAACGTTATTTGCGCAGATGGCATCAACATGTTTTTGGAGGGTCCATACGTCCACAAAGACAATCGTTTTACGATGCATAATTTAAATAATCCAACCATTAATGCCTTTCTGATAAATTTGGAGTATTACGTTAATGACACTCTTTCTGAAAACCCTGACATCACCGCATTCTTGTTCAAAGGCAATAATGCATGGCAAGATACAATAACCGGAGATTGGCACGATTGGGAGCCTGATGAAGAAAGCCATCCAAAAAGTCGACTGCCATCAAATGTTGCAAGTGTAATCGATAACTTGTCAAGCTTTTTCAACAAGAGAGTTGCAAGCCTGGAGTATATTGACACCTACACAACCCTTGTAGACAATGATGACGAATCGTGTTGGGGAGCGGCCTACGATATTGATGATGAAAATTGGTTTATCGTTATGGACACGTCTTTCTGGAACGACTATCAGTGGTGTCATGAAACGGTGCATTGCTTTAACACAAAATTGCCTTGCCGCAACGATTCTTCTTATTATTTCTTTAACGAATCTATGACGGAGTTCGTTTCGGTTTATTTTGGCACACCAGAGAAAACCAGCATTGATAGTGTTTTTATTAAAAGGATGGAAAAATATGGCAAACTGCTTGATGGTTTCCCATCCATTTTTCAAGTAGAAAACAACCTGATGGGGATTGACGGCAGCGGCTCGTTTTATGTAACCTACGTGAAAACTCCATGTTGCTTGCATCTTCTTGCAAAAGATGTCGGCGAACACCGTTTTATGGAGATATGCCAAGGGTTTTACAAGCATATCAACAAAATGGAAACATATACATTCGCTGATTTTGCAGATTACATGCTTAAACATGGCGTGTCGCATGAGCAATGGGAGCAATTTATGACCAATCTGTATTCGAAGGATTTTTTAAGCGGAGAGCGGAAAATGGATTAAAGAGTGACTTTTTGTCGTGCTAACGTTATGCGTGCTAACGGGATTACGAAGACTCCCCGGCCTGTGGCCACCCCCTCACAGAGGGGGACGGGCCAGCGCACAGAGGATGGGACAAATAGGACTTAATAAGACTAATAAAAACCAATAGAACAATGAAAACAATGAGAATTTACACCCTGCTTGCGCTCCTATTTATCATTGCAACCACGACAACGGTAGAGGCACAAGAAACACTGACAGGAAAATCATCCGTAGAGCTGAAATTTACAAGATACATTGATGAAGACACCACGAAAATCTTCTCATTATACGATTATTGCTGCCATGTGGTACAAAGAGTTACAATAGAGAAACATCTAGGGGACAGCGTGAAATTAGAACTTGAAGTGTGCAACTTTCACCCAGCACTACTACCATTTTTCTACAACAACATGGAAGTGTATGGGGTTGACAACGGGAACAAAGAGCCTTTGCAATTCGATTTATCTAATGTTGGCGTTGCCATTGATAATCAAGGCTATGACACAATAGACATTTCATTCTATTTTAACCCGAATTCACTCATGTTGTACAAATACAAAATGGCATTCGGTGGAATTACCATGTATCAATCAGGATGGCATTCGATGTTTTTCACAAGTTCCAACATGGAGTTTGATGAAATAAACGTTATTTGCGCAGATGGCATCAACATGTTTTTGGAGGGTCCATACGTCCACAAAGACAATCGTTTTACGATGCATAATTTAAATAATCCAACCATTAATGCCTTTCTGATAAATTTGGAGTATTACGTTAATGACACTCTTTCTGAAAACCCTGACATCACCGCATTCTTGTTCAAAGGCAATAATGCATGGCAAGATACAATAACCGGAGATTGGCACGATTGGGAGCCTGATGAAGAAAGCCATCCAAAAAGTCGACTGCCATCAAATGTTGCAAGTGTAATCGATAACTTGTCAAGCTTTTTCAACAAGAGAGTTGCAAGCCTGGAGTATATTGACACCTACACAACCCTTGTAGACAATGATGACGAATCGTGTTGGGGAGCGGCCTACGATATTGATGATGAAAATTGGTTTATCGTTATGGACACGTCTTTCTGGAACGACTATCAGTGGTGTCATGAAACGGTGCATTGCTTTAACACAAAATTGCCTTGCCGCAACGATTCTTCTTATTATTTCTTTAACGAATCTATGACGGAGTTCGTTTCGGTTTATTTTGGCACACCAGAGAAAACCAGCATTGATAGTGTTTTTATTAAAAGGATGGAAAAATATGGCAAACTGCTTGATGGTTTCCCATCCATTTTTCAAGTAGAAAACAACCTGATGGGGATTGACGGCAGCGGCTCGTTTTATGTAACCTACGTGAAAACTCCATGTTGCTTGCATCTTCTTGCAAAAGATGTCGGCGAACACCGTTTTATGGAGATATGCCAAGGGTTTTACAAGCATATCAACAAAATGGAAACATATACATTCGCTGATTTTGCAGATTACATGCTTAAACATGGCGTGTCGCATGAGCAATGGGAGCAATTTATGACCAATCTGTATTCGAAGGATTTTTTAAGCGGAGAGCGGAAAATGGATTAAAGAGTGACTTTTTGTCGTGCTAACGTTATGCGTGCTAACGGGATTACGAAGACTCCCCGGCCTGTGGCCACCCCCTCACAGAGGGGGACGGGCCAGCGCACAGAGGATGGGACAAATAGGACTTAATAAGACTAATAAAAACCTATAGAATAATGAAAGCAACAAGACTTTACACCCTGCTTGCGCTCCTGCTGATGGCGGGAGGGGTGACGATGCAAGCGCAAGAGTATGAATCCTATTTTGGAACAGATTCCACTCGATTGAATGTGCTCCAATACTGTATTGACTGGGTCACCACTGGCTATATGGAAATCAATACTGCCGACACGGTCCACGTCAACGGACACGATTATCTTCATGCTACCCCCAGAGGAATCTTTTTTGAAAATGCAGAGTTATATTTCCGTGAAGAAACCGCGACGGGAAGACTATATCGCTATTTCCCCATGATTGACGAGGAAGAAGTGTTGCTTTGCGACATGTCGCTGACAGTAGGCGACACTTTCTATCATATTGACAGTTGGGGGATGGCGCATCCGTCTGTCGTGGAAAGCGTGTCTTTTGAAAACGGGAAAAAAGTGATATGTTTTGCTCTTCCTTATCTTCCGTGGCATGATGCTTTGACTTTCCGTGAGGGCATTTTCCCGAACAATTTCCCTATAGGATATTTGGATTATTTTGATTGTGAGAATAATTTGCTGTGCGAATACAAAGACGGTGAGCAGGTCTTTGAGAACCCAGAATACAACACCTGCTATATTGATGAGACATCGGTTCAAGAACAGGACCTTCAGCACGTTTCGCTATACCCCAATCCTGCTAAAGAGACAGTGCTGATTGAAGGTGCTAAGGCTGCCGAGGTGAAGGTTTACAATGCCCTTGGTCAACTAGTGAAGACGGTGCGAGGGATGAACGAGATTGATATTGAGGGCTTTGCGGAAGGAGTGTATTTGTTGCGCATTACGGATGCCGACGGGAGAAGCCATGCGGCGCGTGTGGCAGTGAAGGAATAGAGATTCCTAAAGGGGATTTAATAGACGATGAGCAAAACTATTTCTTCAGATTCTTCAGAGCCTCTTCAGCTTGTTTCACCGTGCCGCGCTCCCCGTTGATGAAGGCTATCACAAAAGCATCTTTGTAACCCAAGGCCCGCACTTCTTTCTGGCGTTTCATTGCCTCAGTTTTGGTGCTGAAACGTCCTGAGATGTAACGGTAAGCACCGTTGTATTCATACATCTCAACCTCCTTCACACCTTTGAAAGTCTTCGCGGTGGATGCCACTTTCTTGTCGCGGCTGGCAAACTGTACGGAGAAGTAAGTGTTGTCCCTGTTGACCGCAGGGTCATCTGCCACGGGTTTGTCGCCCGTATGGTTCTCTGCCTCAAACTCGCGCTTGTATTCCGCAAAGGCACGGTAAAGGGCCAGCGCCATCTGGTTTTGCCCTTTCTCTGAATTGAGGAACTGCTCCTCCTTTGTGTTGTTGATGAAGCCTAACTCCACAAGGATGCTCGGCATGGCGGTCTTCCAAAGGACGAGGAAACCAGCCTGCTGCACGCCTCTGTCGTGTCGTCCGACTTTGCCACAGAACTGTTGCTGAACTTTGCCTGCCAAATCAAGGCTCTGACTCTGATACAGGCTTTGCGAGAGCGAGAAGAGGATGTATGCCTCGGTGCTGTTGGGGTCGAAGTTGTCGTAGGCATCGGTGTTGTCCTCCAACAAAATGGAAGCGTTCTCTTTCTTTGCCACCGCTAAGTTCTTCTCGTTTTTCGACTCACCCATCACGAAGGTCTCTGCTCCGTAGGCCGAATTGGCTTTTTCGGTGGAATTGCAGTGGATGGAGATGAACACGTCGGCGTTGTTGCGGTTGGCGATGGCGGCCCGCTCGCTCAGCTCGACAAACTTGTCCGTGCTGCGGGTATAAATGACCTTCACGTCGGGAAGGTTCTCCTTAATGTATTTGCCGAACTTCAGGGCTACGGCCAGATTAAGCGCTTTCTCGGTGGTCACCTTGCCCAAGGCCCCTGTGTCCTTTCCCCCGTGACCCGCATCGATGACGATGGTCTGTATTTTCTCGCCTTTCTGGGCGAAAACCAACTGCGGCAGCAGAAAAAACAACAGCAAAACACCAAATCCGAAAATCTTTCGTTGTATCATATCAAGTTGAATTATTTATCTTTGCAGCGCATTTCGAAGCACAAAAGTAAACGATTTTGCATTGACCAAACGTGCGGCACATAGGAATTATTTTTCTGCAGTGACATTTTGTCTGCTCGCGGGATTTTTCGTAGGGTTGTTTGGATGCAAACAAACCGCTCATATTGAAGCGAATAAGCATGACATTGAGCCAGTGCCAACCGACAGCACTGTTTCGGTAAGCGAGCGCATCATCGACACCATACGGCTGGTTTTCGACTCGATTGCCGAACCGCAGGACTCACTTTCGGTGGCTTGGGATTCGAGTCTTATTACTCAGGATTCAGCTCGGCTGACACAAGATTCGGTTTTGATGGTGCAAGATTCCGTGTTGGTGGCAGAAGAAATGGCTGCGGACACCCTCATCGCAATTGGGGCCGACACTGTGGCTTCAGCTTCTGACTCCATTCGTCCGGCCAAACGTCGCCACATCACCCCGCGACGTTCCGCATCGGCCATCGAGACGCAGGTCATCTGCTCCGCCTCCGACTCCTCATACCGCGACATGAACCAGAAGAAAATCTTCTATTTCGGTAATGCTGAGGCGAAATACGACGACATCACCCTGAAGGCAGACTATCTGGAATTTGACTTGGAAACCAACACCTGCATAGCGCGAGGCACCGTCGACAGTCTGGGCAAGCCGAAAGGACGGCCTGTCTTTACCCAAGGGGAGTCGACCTTCGAAGCCATCGAGATGTCGTATAACTTCAAGTCGAAAAAAGGTATTATTACTAAGGTGTGGACCGAAGAGAGCGGTGGCTACCTGCACGGCGAGCGCATCAAGCGCATGGACGACAACAGCATCAACATCCGCTCAGGCGGCTACACCACCTGCGACCTGAAAGAGCATCCGCACTATCAGTTCAAGTTCACCAAGGCGAAGGTCATTCCCGATGATAAAATCGTCACGGGACCCATCTATATGACCATCGCCGACGTGCCTTTGCCCCTCGCCCTGCCTTTCGCCATGATTCCCAACACCAAGGGAAAGAAGTCGGGGCTTATCATGCCTACCTACGGCGAGTCGGCCAACCGGGGCTTCTATTTGGAGAACGGAGGCTATTACTGGGCCATCAGCGACTACTACGACCTACAGGTCTTGGGCGACATCTACACACGTGGCAGCTGGGGCATCAAGCCGACCTTCCGCTACAACAAGCGGTACAAGTTCAACGGCTCAGTGGCCTTGGGCTTTGCGGTCAACAAGATAGGCACGAAGGGTGCCGCCGACTATCAGGAAAGCAACGACTTCAAGATACGCTGGATACACAAGCAGGACACCAAGTCGCATCCACGCAACAACTTCTCGGCAGACGTCAACATCGTCAGCTCCAACTTCAACAAATACAACGCCCAAACCACTACCGACCAGCTGAGCAACACCTTCAAGTCGAGTATCGCCTATCAGACCAACTTCGGTGGCAAGGTCTACCTCACCCTGAACGCCAGCCACAGCCAAAACACGCTGACGCGACAGGTGACGGCCTCGCTGCCCGAGCTGACCCTCAGCGTCAACCGCTTCTATCCTCTGAAGAAAGTCGGCAAGGTGGGCAAGAAACGCTGGTACCAGGAGATGAACGTCAGCTATTCCATGAACGGAAAAATCTACTTCAACGATGTCGATACGGTACTCTTCCGGGGGTTTACCGACAACTTCGGGGAATGGGCCAAAAACGTGGTGCGCAACCATGCCCAGATGGGTGTGAAGCATACGGCTCCCATCAACCTGCCCATCAAACTGTTCAAGCATTTCACCTGGACCAACTCTATCAACCTCAACGACTATATGTACTTTAAACATATAGAGATGCAATGGGTAAATGACACCGACTCGACAGGGCACTTGCAGACGGACACCGTGCATGGCTTCCGCAACCTGGTTGACTTCAACGTGTCGAGCAACCTCACCACCAAGATTTACGGTATGGTGCGCTTTGCCAAGGGACCCATCCGGGCCATCCGCCATGTGGTGACGCCTACCGTAGGTTTCACTTACCATCCCAACTTCAGCGACCCGGTATGGGGCGTCTATGGCCGCTATATCGACGGTGAGGGCAAGGAACAAGTCTACAACATGTTCGCCAACGCCCTGCTCGGTACGCCTTCGCAAACCCAGTCGGGACTGCTCACCTATAATATAAGCAACACCTTGGACATGAAAGTGCCTTCGCGCACCGACACCATCACGGGGTTGAAAAACATCGCTTTGTTAGAGTCTTTCACCATATCGGGCAACTACGACATCACGAAGGACTCGCTGCGCTTCTCCACCATAGGCATCAGCGGACGTACCACCCTGTTCAAGAAGCTCAAGATCAGCTACAGCAGTGCCTGGGACCCCTACGCCGCCGACTCGTTAGGACGACGCATCAACAAGTTTGAGTTGCTCGAAAACGGACGGCTCTTCCATAAAAACAGTTCGTCGTGGAACTTGAGTTTCAGTTATTCGTTTAGCCAAAAGGACATCGACAAACTGAAAAACTTAGGCAAAGCGAAAAGCCCCAACGATTTGGGTGACGACCTGATGAACCGAGCCCAACAGTCGGCCAACGTCACCGAGGGCGAGCTGATGGAAATCATGGGCAACCCCAACGCCTACGTCGACTGGACCACGCCCTGGTCGCTGACGCTGAGTTACAACTTCACCTACACCACCAACCTCACCTACGCCGCCTTCCTGGGCATCGCCACCAACCGCGTGGTGCAGACCCTCAACCTCAACGGCGACATCAGCATCACGCCCAAGTGGAAATTCACCTTCTCCACAGGCTGGGACTTCACCAATCACGGCCTGTCGTACACCAATGTCAGCATCTACCGCGACCTGCACTGCTGGGAGATGCGCTTCAACTGGATTCCCATCGGCAGCTACAAGAGCTGGAACTTCACCATCAACGTGAAAGCCTCCGCCTTGAAAGACCTGAAGCTGACCAAGAAGAAAGACTATAGGGATAATTAGCCTGTGCCAAACCGTAGGGACGCACCGCGTGCGTCCGATATAAGGGCATGCCATTAATGGTGATACACATTTCAGGAAATTTATATATCTTTGCAGGCCTGACTATCGGTACACCAATAGTTGCGCTATATATATACTAATAGCAAGGTGATGTAAAGGTCTCTTATCAATCAATTCAATATCAATAACTTAAAAACAAAGTAAAATGGCTTTTTTCAGAGAACGTTTTGCAAAGCTGACCAACCTATGGACGGTCAGTTCGGTAAGTGTCAGTCAGTATGGGACCAAACGACTGGCCAAGGACATCGAAAAGGAATGTACGGTTAGCCATGCCGATATCATAGCGGTGCTTACTGCATTGCCTTCGGTGATGCGGCGCTATATGGCCGAAGGGCACTCCGTCAAATTGGAGGGTATAGGTTCATTCTATCTCGTCGTGCAATGCACAAAGACGGGCGTGGCAGACAAGAAAGACGTCTCCGCGAAACAGATTACCAACGTCAAGATAAAGTTTCGTCCAGAGATGGAAGCTTCGGGACGAAAGGGTAAGCGTCGCAACGTGTTGGTGGCCGATGACCTGGAGTGGGTCCGCCTGGCCAGTCCCAAGAAGACGGTAAAGCAAGAAGAGCCCTAAGGCGGCAACAGCCCGTTTTCAACCTAACACACATAGAATCCGTTTCGTTTTCGGAATTTCTTTCTATCTTTGCCGCGATTAATCACCTTATTATTATTAATACAAATGAAAAAACTCCTTACCCTTTTCCTCGCGCTGGCCATAGGTTTTGGCCTGAAGGCGCAATGCCCGCTCACTGAGGCCGTTGACTTTACGTCTACTGACTGTCACGGCACAGAAGTCCACCTGTTCGACATCCTCGACGGTGGTCAAGCCGTACTCATCGACTTCTTCTTCACCACTTGCGGCCCATGCCAGCAAGCCACACCGAAAATTGTCGAATCCTACTATGCCATGGGCTGCAACATGCACGACGTGTTCTACATGGAAATCTCTACCTCTGACGGCGATGCGGCCTGCCAAAACTGGGCCAACAACTATGGTGTAGAGTATCCCACCATCAGCACCAACGGCGGAGGCAATACCATTTGCAGCCAATATGGTATTTCACAGTATCCCACCGTCATCCTCATCATGCCCAACCGCCAAATCGTCATCCAAGACCTCTGGCCCATCAACAACGCCCAGACGGTCATCAATGCTTTGGAGCAACACGGGCTGCAACAGCACGACTGCAATGCCGCCTCATACGACCCGCAAGTAGCCATCAGCATTGACCAAGTCCTGGAGACCGAAGTCACAGCCACCTTCACGCCTAACGAGGATTGCGCTTCTTATGCTTACACGATGGCCACCGAGGCTGAGATTCAGGAATGGATGGGCATTGCCGGCCTCGACCTTCCCGAATACCTTTGGACCTACGGTATGCCCGGCTCGGGAGTCATCTCCAACACTTTCGGCGACCTGACACCCAACACGGAATACAACATCTACGCCGTGCCCGCCGACATTGACGGCAACCTTGGCGAAGTCGTTATCGAGCCAGTCACCACCACGCCCGGCGGCGGCAGCGACATCATGCCCGACTTCACCGCCACGGACATCGAGGGCAACACCATCCACCTCTATGACATCCTCGATGCAGGTCAGGCTGTGCTCATCAACTTCTTCCTCTACGGCGACGAGCTCAGCGAGGCTGTCATGCGCGACATGGTTGAAGCCTACCACCTCTATGGCTGCAATGAGCACGATGTGTTCTTCATGGAAATCTCTCCCAACGGCCATGATAACGAATGCCAAAACTGGGTGGAACAATTCCATGTAGAATATCCCACCATCAGCCGCGACGGTGGCGGCAACGACATCGCCCAAGACATTCCCGTAGGCTACTATCCCACCATCATGGTTATCCGTCCCGACCACACTTTCGCCAGCCGCGACATCTACCCTCCCACCTTGGAATACATTCTGAATGTGATGAATGGAGAAGGCTATGAGCAGCATGAGTGCTCTTACGACGAAACGCTGACTTTCAGTATGGATACGGTTGTGCTGCCTTGGTGCGAAATCACTTGGATTACCATTCACAACAATACCGCTGAAGATGCTATCATTACGAACATTTGTGATGAACGCTATGAGTTAGGTTTCTACATAGGGCCAGATTCCCAGGAATGGCTTTCGTGTAATGTATCGGAGTACATCATTCCCCAAGGCGAGTCCGTTGAATTAGGTATCATATGCTGTGTGACAGGAAAAGGACTTGTCCCTGACCTTGTCACCATAACAAGCAACCTGCCTGATGCTCAGTTTGTGGTCATGGTGGATGACACATGGTCGGTGGATGAGAATGCGGCTTCAGTCACACTCTTCCCCAATCCCGCCAACGATATTGTGACCCTCAGCGGCAAAAACCTCGGCACGGTGCGCATCTATAACGCCCTCGGCCAAAAGGTGGATGAATTCGAGGCCAACGGCAGCGAGCTGCGCATCAACACAGCGAATTACGAAAGCGGCATCTATTTCGTAAAGACTAATGAAACAACGCTGCGATTTGCAGTAAAACATTGACCATGAATATTCTTATCCTTCGTTCCTCGTTCCAGACCGACACCTTCGTCGAAACGGAATACGCCGACCTCATCCAACGGCTGCAAAACGAATGTCAAGCAGAAATCAGCATTATCGGTGATGAAAATGTAGAGACGCGCGACCGTGCGTCTCTACAAACCTTACCCGATGCCGTGATGATTGCCACCGGTGGTGTCGAGAATCTGTTTAAACGTCTCTGGGGTGCCATTGACGTTGAAATGATGTGCGCCCCATCGCAACCAAAAGCAGTTACGATGATTGCCGACGGGCGCAACAATTCTCTCGCTGCCGCCTTGGAGATTTTGACCTATCTCGGCAACAATGGAATGGAAGGACACATCGTTCATGGGACGAATGATGAAATTATTTCGGCCATGGTAGAGACGCACGGCCGTGCGTCTCTACAGGGTCGAATTGGTTTGTTTGGCCAGCCCTCCGACTGGCTCATAGCCAGCGATGTAGACCGAGATTTCCTTTTGCAACAGTATGGAGTTGAAACCATCGACATCGACCTCCAACGTCTTATAGAAGGTATCAAAGCGGTACCTCAAGCCGAAGCAGATAAAGTGGCGCAAGCCATCGTGAATCGTTCCAAGTCGGTCCGCGAGCCTTCAGAAACCGATAGGGTGGAAGCCGCAAAGGTTTATCTCGCCATCAAGGGTATCTGTCATGAAGAGCGTTTGGATGCCTTCACCATCCGTTGCTTCGACATTGTGAAAACTTGCAGCACGACAAGCTGCCTTACTTTGGCCCTGCTCAACGACGAGGGCATTGTGGCTGGCTGCGAAGGCGATATGCAGACCTTGCTCTCCATGTTGCTTGCCAAGCGGCTTTGTGGAGAAGCGGCTTTCATGGCCAATCCCTCACAACTCACCGACAGCAGCACCATGCTGGCGCATTGCACGATTCCCCTCAGTATGTGTAAGGAAACCGTCATCCGTACCCATTTCGAGTCGGGCATTGGGGTCGCCATCCAAGGCCTGTTACCTTTGACCGATTACACCTTATTTAAATGGGGAGGCTCCCAACTCGATCGCTATTTCGTCACAGAGGCAAAAGCCATCGAAACACCCTACAGCGAGCACTTCTGCCGCACACAAATCACCCTTGACGTAAATCTGAAGCCCTACCTGCTGCAACATTCCATCGGCAACCATCATGTCATCATCCCCGGACGGCATGAAGACACCCTCAGAAAATTCATGCAGCAACAAAAAAACAATCCAAAAGAACTTCGTATTCATTAATTTTGTACTTTTGCAGCCCGATTTTTAGACGCAATGGACAAGAAAAACGAATTTCTGATTCCTGTGAGCGGTCTTGCCTTAGGCAGCCATTCCTATCAGTTTGAAATCAATGATGATTTCTTCGCTGACAAGGAATACTCTGAAATCCAACAAGGTAAGGTAGCCGTGAGTCTGGATATTGACAGACAGGAAACCCTGCTGACGCTCCGTTTCGGCATCAAGGGAACGGTTCGTGTGGCTTGCGACCGTTGCGCCGATGAATTCGACCTACCCATTGAGGACGAGAGGCAGTTTTTCATCAAGTTGGGTACATTGAACGCCGAGGAGTCAGATGATGTGGCAGTTGTTGATGCCGATGCACACGATTTCGACGTCAGCACGCTGATTTACGAATACATCATTCTCGCCATCCCGATGCATCGCGTCCATCCCGAAGGGCTATGCAACCCCGAAGTGATAGCGATGCTCACCAAGGAGGAAACACCTGCAGAGGATGGCGAAGAAACCATCGACCCTCGCTGGGCTGCATTGAAAGACATTAAAATAGAAGATAACAAATAACTGATTACTAACTTATTAAAGTAAAAGTAAAATGGCACATCCTAAAAGAAGACAGTCTCA
>CAMYYB010000075.1 GCA_947303335.1 uncultured Bacteroidales bacterium
CCTACGAGCAGAAGGAAGGCGAGAAAGGCGACGACAACCGCGCGATGTTTGCCCGCGTGGACTCCAACACCATCGACAAGCTCATCGTGAAGGACGACAAGGAAGCCGCCTCGGGCCTCGACGACAAGCAGAAGGAGACCGTGAAGGCCGCCTTCGAGAAGGTCATCGACAAGGTGAAGTTCAACGTGGAGTTCAGCAACGAAGGTGCCGAAGCCGCGCCCGTGGAAGTCACCCAAAACGAGTGGATGCGCCGCATGAAGGAGATGGAGCAGATGGGCGGAGGACCGATGTCGTTCTACGGCTCGATGCCCGACAGTTACACGCTGATGCTCAACACCAACAGCCCTGTCATCACTGGCCTTTTAGACAAGGACGAAGCCGCACAAGAAGCCACGATTCGGCAGATTTACGACCTCGCTTTGCTCTCGAAGAACTTGCTGAAGGGCAAGGATTTGAGCGAGTTTGTGAAGAGGAATATGGAAAAACTTTAATCAAGAATTGGAGAATTAGAGAAATCCCCGTAGCACAAGATGGCGTTACGGGGATTTTCATTATTCGGCATCACGCACAAGACGCACGGACAATCCTGCGTAACGGGGACAATAATTGGGCATCCCTACTGTACCCCCAAAACACTGAACATAAAACACATACGCAAAGGGATCTGACGGTCCAGCTATCCAATACAAGCCTGCTTCCTGAACCCACATTAATGTCGCCCCTCTCCTTACTCCTGCAGCGGGTAAAAAGATGGCACCATACCTCTCCATAATTTCCCATTGGGATTCAGTAATAACATTAGAACTAAACGGACTCCCGTGGTTATAGTCAATTATAGCAAAAACAGATTCGTCCCAATTATCTGGCAACAATATCAAACCATATATATCATTAACAGTTGCAGATGCATAAAGGATCCCTGAATCGGTATTTCTACGACACAACAAATAATGCCAATCCGACCAATCAAGGGTCCACCACTGATCAGCAAAGCCATTCCCATTGCTGATAGGATTCACACCCCAATCTACAAAATTGGCATAGACAACATGCTCCATATAAGTCGAGGTATCCGTTGGATGGTCTCCAGTTCCCCAAGCAAAAAGGTCAATCCAGCCATCGTAGGTTTCAGAAATATTGGCATTCCCTTCTCCAATATAATCCCATTGGTGTTCAGCAAAGCGCCATGTGTTGGTTGAGGCTTGATATTGCAAATTGCCTGGCGAGAAGCACACTTGCGTACTATCATTGATCGAAAACAAGCCAACAACTGGTTCTTCAGGAAAGTCATTGTCTCCGCCATTATTCGGCTCATCTGGTTTTGTACATCCCACCGCAAAAACCATCATCAACATTATGGCTGCCGTTGCCTTCAAAACTCTGTTCATATCGATTCTGTTTTAGTTGTTTGACATTGCAAAGAAACAAAAAATAATCCAAACCAACCACTTTCTGAAAGAAAATCGTATTTTTGCAGGTGCAAAGCAAACCAAGAGAAAAATGGAAAGCGCAACATTAAGCACGGACAGCATCATCCAAAGAATCACTTTATTGGTGACCCAACTTGCCACTAACCAGCAACAGGAGCTGGAAAAGCAATTGAAACTGATGCTTTTATGGGAGGAAGCACATCGTTTGGATAATTCTGTAGAAAAGAACAATATCACCATGAAAGAAATTGTTGATGAAGTTAAAAAGGTGAGGAATGGACAATAGAACTGTCTTTGATGTCAACATTTGGATTTCCTATTTCCTGAAAGGAAAATTCACCGAACTTGTTAGTTTAATGGCGAATCACGATGTCGAGTTTTTCCGTGCCAAGGAACTTACCGATGAATTAATTTCCGTTATTAGCCGTGACAAATTCAAGAAATACTTACATTTACCCTTACAATCATACATCTCGTTTTACGAAAAAATCAGCACTTTCCTGACTATCCAAAAAGAGTTTTCGGACTGCCGAGACCCAAAAGATAACTACCTCTTTGATTTAGCTTTTCAATCCAATTCAAAATATCTTGTCTCTGGCGACCTTGACGTCATAGAAACAATAATTGATAAACCTTTGAACGTGGTTTCGTTAAAGACATTCAAAGAAATGATTGCAGAATAATTCGAATTGTGGCATTTTTGGAAGCCACTACTGAACGTCGCTTTCTTCAAGATACAAAACAATCCAATCGCCATGTATTACGATGTAAAATTAACCCGCTATCGGAATTATAGCAGCTCACACGTTGCCAACAGAGAGGAATATCAGAGTTATCTCAGAGCAACCTCAGAGTTACCTACTAGCGTCTATAGGCTTGCTATAGAGTTACTATAGACTTGCTATAGAGTTGCTATCGTTTTTTGTACTTTAATGGATTGTGAATGAGTGAGTTATGGAAGAAATCAAGTTAGCAAGTCTATCTGCATTGTATATCACTCAGAGAAGCAGATAGTTACAAAGGTTCTTCTATCTCATTCGGGCTTTGTGTTTGCGGTTGCAAAGATAAGCAAAATATCCGAATTTGGCAAGTAGAATTATAAAAATCTATCTCGCCACTCGTACCGCCCGAACTACCTGCCCTCGGCTACGCTCGTACGTACCACATACGTGGCACTCGTCTGAATCAAAATGGAAGCTCCAACCACGATCCAAATAGTCAATATGGAGCGAACTCGACCAATAGGTGCCGAGTCCCGTGCAAATGGGTCCATCGTCGATGCAGAAACCGGCAGCAGGCAGAAAGAGGCTGCTCCCGTTGGAAGCCGTGAAGAGCCAACCGCTCATGCCGTTTTGGATAGCATGTATACAGGTAGTTTTCATATACAGTTCCTTCCATTCTTCCTTGGTAGGCATACGCCATTCACTTCCCCAATTGGCTGTTGCTGCATCATCAAAAGGCTCCAAAACAACCAGATTATCGACATATCCATTGAGCCCGTATGAAGAATCTGTGCAATACTTGGTCAGTTCAAAATGATCATAGACAAGATTGCCATATTGGTAGTTCTTCCAATCATAGACTTCTTTTGGCTGAGTCTCACCCCAAGCAAAATAATCTCCACAATCCTCTGGCTTGTTGGCACCTATATTGCAAGTGGCCCACAACGTGCCACTCGGCAGACCCAAATCAACAAAATCATGGACAATGAGACTATCGTCACCATTATTGATAATAGTATCGTTCCCGTTATTATCGTTGCCGCCATTGTTGGGGGCATCCGGTTTCTTACACCCAGCAACAAAAGCAACCGCTATCACAAGCATTGCTGTCAAAACCTTAACGAATCCATTCATATCGTAATCCTTTTAAGCCCTGCAAAGAAACAAAAATAACGCAATCGTTCCCCATTCCGAACAAAATTTATTATTTTTGCAGTCCAATGAAACGACAATGAGCAACGCAAGAATCATATTGAACCGCGAGGAAGACCACCGCATCGTGGACGCCATCAAGCAGGCCGAGCAAAACACTTCGGGCGAAATCAAGGTACACATTGAGAACCGTTGTCTCGGCAAGGTAGAAGAGCGCAGTCTCTACATTTTCAACCGACTAAAGATGCACGAGACGGCACAACGCAACGGTGTGCTCATCTATCTCGCTGTCAAAGACCAAAAGTTTGCCATCCTCGGCGACGAGGGCATCAACAAAGTAGTGGGAGACAACTTTTGGAACGATGTTCGCGACCTGATGGCTGCCGAATTCAAGCAAGGCCGTTTCGCTGAAGGCCTTGAGCAAGGCATACAACGTTGCGGCGAGAAACTCAAGACCTATTTCCCCTATCAAACCGACGACATCAATGAAATACCCGATGAAATATCATACGAAAACAATTGAACGATATAGCCCGCTGTTGAGCTTGATGTTTGTGCTGCTGTGGGGTATAAGTTTATACGCTCAACTTCCTAGTCCACCCAATCCGCCCCGACTGGTAAATGACTATTCGGGCACGTTGAGTTCCAGCCAAATCAACACGTTGGAGCATAAACTCGTAGCCTACAACGACAGCACCTCCACCCAGATTCTTGTCCTGCTCGTCAACGACCTAAATGGGTACAGCATCGAACAGTATGCGACAGAAATTGGACATCATTGGGGTGTGGGACAAAAGGGCAAGAACAATGGTGTAGTCATCCTCGTGAAGCCCAAGAAAGGCAGCGAAAGGGGGCAAGTCAACATCAGTCCCGGCTATGGAATGGAGGAATACGTCACCGACGCTACAGCCAAGGTAATCATAGAAAAAGAGATGATTCCTGCTTTTAGTGAAGACGACTATTATACTGGCATCGACAATGCCGTCAACGTCATTATGGACTTGTGTTCGGGCAAGTTCACACAAGACGAATACGCCAACGGAGGCGAGCCTATCCCCGCTTGGGTCATGATTGCCTTTATCATTATTCTCATCCTCATTTTCCGTTCCAAGAACGGCAACCAGAACTATTCGGGAGGCGGTCAACGCACCATCTGGATTCCTATGGGAGGCTTCGGTGGAGGTAGTTTCGGTGGCGGAGGAGGAGGATTCAGTAGCGGAGGCTTTGGTGGCTTTGGTGGAGGAGGTTTTGGCGGCGGCGGAGCTTCAGGTAGCTGGTAGCTTATTGGATTTCGGCCAATAATCAAAATGAAAAGAAGCAATCAAACAAATCAGCATAATGTCAGACCCAATTATTGAACTCAGAAACGCCTTAATATTCCAGCGGGAGAACCTCGTCCTGAGCAACGTCAATCTGACGCTACACAAGGGCGAGTTCATCTACCTCATCGGTCGCACGGGAAGCGGAAAGTCTTCGTTGCTAAAGACCCTTTATGGCGAGCTGCCCGCCCGTGACGGTTATTTCCATGTGGCTGGCTACGACCTCACCAAACTTAGGAGAAAGGACATCCCCTACCTGCGACGCAAAATCGGCATTGTGTTTCAGGATTTCCAACTGCTTTTCGATAGAAGCGTAGAAAAGAACCTCGAATTCGTGCTGAAAGCCACAGGCTGGACTGACACAGACGAAATCTCAAACCGTATCGATGAAGTGCTTGAAAAAGTAGGACTTACTGAAAAACGGAAGGTGATGCCGCATCGGATGTCAGGCGGCGAGCAGCAAGGTGTCGCCATAGCCCGAGCCCTGCTGAATGAACCTGATGTCATTTTGGCTGACGAGCCAACCGGCAACCTCGACCCCGACACCACCCTTGACGTGATGAAACTCATGCGCAGCATCAGCGAGAACGGTACGGCTGTCCTGATGGCTACACATAACTATACCTTGATGCAGAAATACCCTTCACGCATTGCCAACTGCAAAAACGGGACGGTGATATGTTCCGAGATGGAATGATTTCATTATCTTTGCCGATTCAAAGTAACTACAATGATTGACCTATTGAAAGACTTGAACGAGCCTCAGCGTGAGGCCGTTACCACCATAGAAGGCCCCGTGATGGTGATTGCCGGTGCCGGTTCGGGCAAGACCCGCGCCCTCACCTACCGCGTTGCCTACATGATACAGGAAGGCATCGACCCCTTCAGCATCATGGCTCTCACCTTTACCAACAAGGCCGCCCGTGAGATGAAGGAACGCATCATGCAGTTAGTCAATGCCAGCGAGGCACGCAACGTGTGGATGGGCACCTTCCACTCCATTTTCGCCCGCATTCTCCGCATCGAGGCGGAAAAGATTGGCTTCACCCCCAACTTCTCCATCTACGACACCGATGACTCGAAAGCCCTCATCACCCAAATCCTAAAAGACCTGAGTTTGGACACCAAGGTCTATCCCCCCAAGCAGGTGCTGTCACGTATCTCAGCGGCCAAGTCGAGCCTCTACTCACCAGAGGACTACGCTAACGATGCCGAAATCCAAGAAGCTGACCGCAAGGCCAGCAAGCCTTTGATTGCCCAGCTCTTCAAGCTCTACAACGACCGCCTGCACCGCGCTAATGCTATGGATTTTGATGACATCCTGTACTATACCAACATCCTGCTGCGCGACAATCCCGATGTGCTATACAAATACCAGAACCACTTCAAGTACATCCTCGTCGACGAGTATCAGGACACCAATTACGCCCAATACCTCATCGTGAGACGCATAGCCGCTCTCTTTGAGAACCTCTGCGTGGTAGGCGACGATGCCCAAAGCATATACGCCTTCCGTGGAGCCAATATCCAGAATATCCTCAATTTCAAGAACGACTATCCTGACTATAAACTCATCCGACTGGAACAGAACTACCGTTCCACTCAAAATATCGTGAACGCCTCGAACAGCATCATCGCCCACAACAAGGACCAAATCAAGAAAAAGGTGTGGAGCGACAAGGAGAAAGGTGAGCTGATAGGCCTCATCCACGCCAACAGCGACACCGAGGAAGGCACTTTAGTGGCCAACAGCATTTTCGGATACAAGATGACACGCCACCTCGCCAACAAGGACTTCGCCATTCTCTACCGCACCAACGCCCAAAGCCGCTCGATGGAAGAGGCTCTACGCAAGCAGAACATACCTTATAAAATATATGGCGGCCTCTCGTTCTACGACCGCAAGGAAATCAAAGACCTGCTGGCTTACTTCCGCGTCGTCATCAACCCCGAAGATGAGCAAGCCCTGTTGCGTATCATCAACTATCCTGCACGCGGAATTGGAAAGACCAGCATCGAACGCATGATGGTCACCGCCAACGAGCAACGTAGCAGCATCTGGCAATGTTTAGAGAATAATATCTTCCCTCAGGACTTCAACATGGGAACCGTAAACAAGTTCCGTGACTTTGCCGTGATGATCAAGAGTTTCCAGACTTTGCAGGCCAAGATGAACGCTTTCGAACTGGCCAAACATATCACTAACACCATCGGTCTCATCAAGGTGCTGAAGGAAGACGACACACCCGAAGGCGTTTCGAGAGTCGAGAACGTGGAGGAGCTGCTCAACGCTATCATGGAGTTCAGCGACCGGCAAGTGGACGAGACCACCGGCGAGACCGCCCGCGTTGACTTGGTGCAGTTTATGGAAGACGTCGCCCTGCTCACCGACACCGAAATGAAGAAAGACGACGGCGACAACGACTACGTCAGCCTGATGACCATCCATAGCGCAAAGGGGTTGGAGTTCCCCTACGTCTACGTCGTAGGTATGGAAGAGAACCTTTTCCCAGGAATCTTGAGTTTAAGTACCCGTGAGGAACTGGAGGAAGAACGTCGCCTGTTCTACGTAGCCGTCACCCGTGCCATGACCAAGCTGACTTTGAGTTATGCCGAGCAACGCTACCGTTACGGCAACCTCACCCTCAGCGAACGTTCCCGTTTTGTCGACGAGATTGACGCTAATCTCATAGAACAAACCCAGAAAGCCTCGTTCAGAGGAACGTCCCCGATGGGCGGCAGGAGCACTTTCGGTCGTTTTGGCAAGCCCATCACCGAGCCTGAACAACACGGTTTCCGCAAAATCGAGAATACCCCTTCGACAAGACCTATCCAAACAAACCGTCCCGCAACCAATCAGCCCTCTATACCGCAGAATCTTGAACCCTCCAACCCCGACCTGCTTCAGGAAGGGATGCGGGTAATGCACTCCAAGTTCGGCGCAGGCACCATCCTCAGCATTGAAGGAGCAGGCGCCAACAAGAAAGCTTCTGTCCAATTCGACACCGCAGGCGTGAAGATGCTCATGCTGAAGTTTGCACGGTTAGGGATAATTAAGCAATGATTGTAATAGCCCCGTTACTTCGGCGGCACCAAACTCCCAGTTTGCTTGTGGCGAACTCCCAGTTTGGCGGCACCAAACTCACGAAGCTCTACAATATCCGTTTTGCGGCGCGTTTTGCGCCGAACTTACTTTTTGCACTTGCTATTTGAACCTGCGCAATCTTCAAATCAAAGATTCAATGTAGTTAATTCAACAATAATCCCTATTTTTGCAGCCTGAAACTTAAACCGAGAGAAGATATGTCAAATATTGTAGCAATTGTGGGTCGACCTAATGTGGGCAAATCGACGTTATTCAACCGCCTGCTGAAGCAGAGAATGGCAATCGTGGAGGAAACCAGCGGCGTGACCCGCGACCGGCACTATGGAAAGAGCGATTGGAATGGAAAGGAATTCACCGTTATCGACACGGGAGGGTATGTGGTAGGGTCGGATGACATCTTTGAAGAAGAAATCCGCAAACAGGTGGACTTGGCCATCGATGAAGCCGATGTCATCATCTTCCTAGTCGACGGTCGCGACGGTCTCCATATCTTAGACGAGGAAGTCGGTCAGATACTGCGTCAACAGAAGAAGCCCGTTGTATTGGCCGTCAACAAGATAGACGAACCTAACAAGGATACGCTGATTTCCGAGTTCTATGCCTTAGGGTTGGATGACCCCTACCCTATTTCTGCAATGACGGGTACAGGAACTGGTGAACTGCTGGACAAAATCTGCGAGTTACTACCCACTGACAAAACCGACTTTAACACCGACCTGCCGCGTTTCACCGTAGTGGGACGACCCAATGTCGGCAAATCATCGCTTATCAATGCCTTCCTCGGCACCGACCGACACATCGTTACGGATATTGCAGGCACCACTCGCGACAGCAATTACACTCGATACAAAGCCTTCGGGATGGACTTCATGCTGGTTGACACCGCCGGTCTGCGCAAGAAGAACAAGGTGGAGGAAGACATAGAGTTTTATTCCGTATTACGCTCCGTCAGAGCCATCGAAGACTGTGATGTGGCTATCCTCATGCTGGATGCACAAAACGGTTTCGAGGCCCAAGACATGAACATCCTGCGCCTCATCGAACGCAACAAAAAAGGACTGGTGATGGTGGTCAACAAGTGGGATCTTATCGAGAAAGACTCCAATACCCATAAAGGATACGAAGAGTTCATCCGTGCGAAGACTGCTCCTTTCACAGACTTCCCCATCATCTTCACCTCAGTCATCAACAAGCAACGCATCTATAAGGTGCTGGAGACAGCGCATAAGGTCTACGAGAACCGCGAGCGTCGCATCCCCGTGCGCGAACTGAACGACAAGATGCTGGAAATCATAAACTCGGCACCTTTGCAGACCGCTTCTCGAGGACGTTTCCTCCGCATCAAGTACATCACCCAGCTCAAAGGTCGCACGCCCCAGTTCATTTTCTTCTGCAATCTGCCCAAGGACGTGAAGGACTCCTACAAACGCTTCTTGGAAAACAAACTTCGCGAGACTTGGGACTTCAACGGCGTTCCTATTCAACTGATTTTTAAGGAGAAGTAATGTCGGAAGAAGAGAACATCGTCCGAATGGACAAATGGCTGTGGGCTGCCCGTCTCTTCAAGACCCGCTCGATGGCAGCTGATGCCATCAAAGGCGGGAAAGTGAAGATAGACGGTAATCCTGTGAAACCTTCACGTGAAGTGAAAGCGGGCGACATTATCCAAGTGCAGATTGAGCAACTGCACAAAGTCGTGGAAGTGAAAACTGTGATTAAAAACCGCGTCTCGCCCAAGCAGGTACCCGAAGTCTACAACGACCTGACCCCAAAGGAGGAATATGAACGCATCGAGTTCATGAATGCCTACAAAGCGGAATGGAGGGACCGCGGTGCTGGTCGTCCGACCAAGAAAGAGCGCCGGATGATGGACAAGATGAAGGACGAGTTTTGACCGTTAATGTAATTGCACAAGAAGCCGCTTACACTTCTGCCATTTTGTCAACAGTCACCTTTTGGCAAAGGATTTGATGAATCCCGTGCATCAATAAAATCAGCACACCATGAAAGAAAAAGAAAACGTTGATATCCAAGACGATGTCAAAAACAACACCGTCAATCCCGACATTGAGGAGCATCAAGAGAACGTTGAATCCCAGCCTTCAGAAAACACTACTGCTGAAGAAAAGGGTACTGAGACTGACAGCAAGACGGACAAAAAGTCAAAGCGCTTCAAGATGCGTCACGCCCAAGACAAAGCTTTAGAAGAAGAAAAGGCGAAATTTGCCGAACTGAACGACAAATTCCTGCGCCTGTTCTCGGAATTCGACAACTTCCGCAAGCGCACCGCAAAGGAAAAACTTGACCTGACCGTCACCGCTTCGGAAAGTGTCATCAAGGACATATTGCCCGTGTTGGACGACTTTGAACGCGCCATCCAAAACATGGAGAAGAACGGCAACGAGGCCGATTTGCAGGGTGTCACCTTAATCTTCAACAAGTTGAAAGACACCCTGAAGAAGAAAGGTTTAGAGGAAATCGAAGCTATGGGGGTCGAGTTCAATACCGACGAACACGAGGCCCTCACCATGATTCCCGCCCCTGAAGAAGACAAGAAAGGCAAGGTGCTGGATGTCATCCAGAAAGGCTACAAGCTGAACGGGAAAGTAATTCGCTTCGCCCGTGTCGTTGTCGGTAATTGATCTGTAGGGATGCAACGATTGCGTCCGCAATTGTCATAGAAAGGAGAAATAATAATGGCAGAAAAACAAAAACGCGATTACTACGAGGTGTTGGGGGTCAGCAAGACTTCCACTCCTGACGAAATAAAAAGTGCCTACCGTAAGGCCGCCCTCAAATGGCATCCCGACAAGTGGGTGAACGGCACCGATGCCGAGAAGAAGACCGCCGAAGAGAACTTCAAGGAAGCCTCAGAAGCCTATTCAGTTTTGAGCGATGCCAACAAGAAAGCGCGTTACGACCGCTACGGTTTTGCTGGCATGGACGGTGGGTCAGCCAGTGGCGGAGGTGGCTTCAGCGGTTTCGGTGACTTCGACTTGAACGATATCCTCAACAGCGTGTTTGGTCGCGGCTTCGACTTTGGTGGTGGAGGCTTCAGCGGTTTCAGCAGTTTCGGTGGCGGAGGCTCGCGTGGCGGCATCGTCAAGCAGCGCGGCTCTAACCTGCGCGTGAAGGTGAAACTCAACCTGTCCGAAATCGCCCACGGCACAAAAAAGAAAATCAAGGTCAGCAAATATGTCCCTTGCTCCCATTGTCACGGTAGCGGTTCGGAAGACGGCTCCACCGAGACCTGTCCCACCTGTCACGGAAGAGGTCAGGTGGTGCAGACCGTCAACAGTTTCTTCGGACAGATGCAGACTGCCTCAGTGTGCCCCACATGCGGCGGACAAGGCACCGTCATCAAGAAGAAATGCACCCACTGCGGCGGCGAAGGCATCATGAAAGGTGACGAAATCATCGACATCGACATTCCCGCCGGCGTGGGTGAAGGAATGCAACTTACCGTGCGCGGCAAAGGCAATGCTGGTCCGCACAATGGAATCAACGGCGACCTGCTCGTCCTCATTGAAGAGGAACCGCATCCCGACTTCGAGCGTGACGAAAGCACCCTGATTTACAACCTGTTCATCACCATTCCCGAGGCCATCATGGGTACTCAAGCCGAAGTGCCTACCGTTGACGGCAAGGTACGTGTGAAGATTGCCCCTGGCACACAGAGCGGCAAAGTATTGAGACTGAGAGGTAAAGGTCTGCCCATTCTCAACGGCTACGGCACCGGCGATATGCTCGTCAACGTGAACGTTTGGATTCCGAAGAAGCTCAACAAGAAAGAAGAAGAACTGTTGCAACAACTCGCCCAGTCGGAGAACTTCAAGCCTAATCCTACCGCTGAGGAAAAAAGCTTCTTCAGCAAAATAAAAGACTACTTTAATTAAATGAGCAAAATATCCGTCAACGAGGTCACGAAGAAATACGCCGACCACATCGCCTTAGACCGTATCTGCATCGACATCCCTGAGCGTTGCATTTACGGTCTTTTAGGTCCCAACGGCGCCGGTAAGACCACCCTCATCCGCATCCTCAACCAAATCACAGCCCCTGACTCAGGCGAAGTATTAATTAATGGTGAGAAACTGAGCCAAAAGCATATCGTCAGAATCGGCTACCTTCCCGAGGAACGTGGACTGTACAAAAAGATGAAAGTCGGCGAACAAGCCATCTATCTTGCTGAATTGAAAGGCATCAAGAAAGCTGAAGCGCAGCAGCGGCTCAAAGTATGGTTCGACAAGTTTGAAATCAGCGGCTGGTGGGACAAGAAAGTCGAAGAACTCAGCAAGGGCATGCAGCAGAAGGTGCAGTTCATCACCACCGTCATCCACGAGCCCGACATCCTCATCTTCGACGAGCCTTTCAGCGGCTTCGACCCCATCAACGCCAACCTGCTGAAAGAGTCCATCCTCGAATTGAGGGACAAAGGCGCCACCATCCTCCTCTCGACCCACAACATGTCCTCCGTTGAAGAACTTTGCGACAGCATCACCCTCATCAACAACGGCAACAGCATCCTGCAAGGCAAGGTCGGCGACATCAAGCGGCAACACGACACCCACCACAGGGAACTCATCGTGCGTTGCGACGACTTCGGAAAAGTCATGACCCTTGCCGACACCTATAATAATATAAAAGTGGAACACACCGACCTTCCTGACGAGACCAAACTGACCCTCTTCACCGAATCGCCCAACGAGCTCATCGGCAAACTGCTCGAAATCGGGCAACTGGTCTCCTACAAGGAAGTACTGCCCTCCATGAATGACATCTTCATCCAAGAAGTGCAATCCCAAAACCAAGCCTCATGAACAAGATCGG
>CAMYYB010000076.1 GCA_947303335.1 uncultured Bacteroidales bacterium
AATCTCGCTATGTTATTCTTTTTCAGTAAATTATTTTATTTCGAACTCACGTTATATTAATTGTCGTTTATATTTTGCAGCGCAAGATACATCGAAAAACCCAACCTGCAATAGTTTTTTGTGAATCACTTTCCCAAGGCTTCCCTTGCGAGCCGTGTGACTTCCTCTGTGTCTATCGGCTCAATCATCACCTCCTCAGGTTCCAGGTCGAGAAGAAACTGCATATAGGTTGGCAGCGTCAGCAACTGTCCCTCACGGCCAATATTGTAGTCGCCGAACTTAATGATACGCCTAACGTTATACTTATCAGGATGTGCCAACACCGTTTTGGCACTTTTGGCTTGTGCAGTTTTAGCTTTGACTTCAAGCGGAACACATTCGCCTTGCATCCTTACAAGAAAGTCCAATTCCAACCCAGAGTCCTTCTGAAAATAATAAAGGCTCTGCCCTTTCTTGTGAAGCGTATCAGCCATCAGGTTTTCAAAGATGGCTCCTTTGAATCCACCCAGATTGCCTTGAAGGATGTCAGCACGCGTACCCGCTCCCAACATCTCAATAAGCAATCCGATGTCGGCCATATATACCTTGAACACGTTTTCTTTAGCGTTGCCCTCCATTGGCAGCCCTGTGATGTTGGTGTTGTAACACCGGCATGCAATGCCTGCATCCTCCAGCCATTGCAGCGAGCCTAGATAGGTCTCGCTACGGCCACCGGGCTTCACATTGTTATACTGGAACTTCTTGTTTTCCTTGGCCAACTGCTTGGGAATAGAGTTGAAACACTCGCGAATGTGGGGCTTGTCCTTGTCGGGAGCGTACTTCACCATATCGTCGCGATATTCTTTTAGAATCGACTTATAAGCCTTGCTCACCTCGTTCATGTTGTTGGTCGAGAGAAATGCGTTGACGGCATCGGGCAGTCCTCCAACAGCCACATAGAGATTCAGCAGACTCCGCATCGCGACGTGGATGCCGGCAGGCACGGGCGTTTCTTCTTGATAGAATTTCTTGAGTGCCTCAATAACCTCCGTATTCATGCCGTTTGCCCATAGAAATTCTTCGAAATCCAATGGATACATCTCGACAATCTCCTCCGAGCCGACGGGGACGGAGTTAATGCCAGGCTCTTTCTGCCCCACCAGTTCGCGGTGTTTCTTTTTCTTCTTATCGCCGTAGCCTTGAACACCTAACAGTGAACCTGTGGCAATCACATCAAAACGTCCGTCTTCTTTGAAGAATTTGAGCGCAGTGCGCGCCTCGGGACATTCCTGAATCTCGTCGAAGATAAAGCAGGTGTCGCCTGGGGTGAACGACACCCCCATTATCTGAGTAGAGAGGTTGAGCAGGATATCGTCAACGGCCTTGGAGCCTACAAATGCTTCGATACGTTTGGGTTGCTTGATGAAATTGATATACACAACCGTCTTGTAATGGGTCACAGCAAAATGCTGTGCAATGAATGTCTTGCCACATTGACGGATGCCCATTATCAGCAAAGGCTTATGTCCAGCGGTATTTTTCCACCGCAACAGCATGTCTTCTATCTTTCTTTTCAGCATTTTTTTCAACGACTTTTATGTGATATTTTACACTTTTTCCAACGACTTTTGCATATATCGCCGCATTTTTCTTAACGACTTTTCGCTGCAAAAATACACTTTTTCCAACGACTTTTGCATATATCGCCGCATTTTTGTACTGCCTGCAAAAAGTAGACACGGGAAATAATTATTATTGATTAGTATTTTCCAAAGTAGACACCAGGTGTCATTCCAAATGTGGAAATGGCGGACGGCGGACGCACTCAGTGCGTCCCTACAAACCTGGACACGCCCCTTCACGTCAATCACCTGTAGGGACGCATCGCATGCGTCCGCTGTGATAAATTTTTACTTGCTTGTAGTTCCATTGAGAGTTGTCGAAGTTCTCTAAGAACAAGCTACTAAGCTAACGCTATTGTTTTTAATATGCCTTTTTGTTTCTTGGGCTTCAAGCCTTTGGGGTCATTCGCTATTCTGTTTAGTTAGACTTTTCGTTTGTTTTGTCGGGCGCAAAGATAATGAATTTTCGTTTGCATAAGTAACTATTCAAAATTAAACTGTATATTGTTTTGACACGGGACGCGGGACTTCGGGACACCCTTCGACATGAGGTTCAAGCCACGTTTTACGCAACGTTTCAAATCCTTATTGAAACGATTGGAATATTCAATCTGGTACATACCCTAAAATCTGCTTGAACATATCATCCACATTGTCGGCATGAGTCACTCTGCCATGCTCAATGTCATCCATCGCTTCGCGGAATCCGGCAGTCTTAATCGTCACGTTTGGCCAGCATCATCAATACGGATTCGTCATTATGTTTGCTTTTCACGCGATAGCCCACCGAGATGATGACATCCAAATTTTGGTCAGCGGCAAGCAGTACAAACCTCAAAGGAATGTCGTTGTTACATCGAAGTTACCTCAAAGTTGCTAAAAATTTGATTAGAATTTGAGTAAAGTTTCAGTAGTGTTTGAGTAAAGGGGGAGTAAAACCTAAAGCTCCCACGGGTCGGACAAATCGATGTCCCAACCGGCGCGGATTTCGAGGGCGTCTTTGTATTCGAGGACGGTCTCGGGCTGGGTGCGGCGATGGTAGTTTCCTGTGCTCCACTTGCCGTTGCCATCGGCATCCAACAGGGCGCGGAGCTTGTATTTGGCTGGCATGAGGTAGTCGAACATCACCTCCTCTGTGCGGGTAATCGCCTGCTCCCTCAGCACCTTGCCGTTCTCGTTCATGAGCTGCACGACGACCTGTTTCATCCCCTTGGGCGGAATGACGGTGATGTAGATATTGCCGTATTCATCGTCCTTGATGGTGTGGAAATTGGCCTTGATGGCGGCGTTGGTGTAGCCTCTAATGCCCCAGAATACCGAGTCGGGTATCTCGATGCTGTAAGTCGAGTCGGGAGAGAAGGGGGTGGTCAGCCGGTATTTCAGTCCGTCTTCGTCGACAGGCTCAAAGGCGAGGGTGTCGTAATAGACTATCGTGTCGCACTTGAAGACCGCCGAGTCGCGCATCTCATACCTGACCACAGGTTCAGAGAACTTCAGGATGAGACTCTCGTCAGGTTTCAAGCCCCCTTGACCCAGAGTGTTGTTGGTGACCTTCAGGGTCTCCACCTGCTTGTTACGGACTTTCTTGTCCTTGAATTTCAGGCTGTAGCGCGACGAGTCATTAATCACGGTGTCGTGTTTCACGTGTACCCACAGGCTGTCCTTGACGTTGGGCGTGAAGTACCACCAGACCGTATCAAAATCGGCGGAATGCTGGGTGACGAGGTTGAAGGAGTCGGGCAGCATCTCAGGTGTCATGATGACGGCATCCTGGGCCGGATGACGGAAGATGAAGCGCAGCAAACCCTCCTCGACGAGCTTCTTCTCCATCAGCATCTGGGTCGAGTCCACCTCGGCGAACATATAAAGGGTGAGGTTGAGGGCTTTCTGGTCAAAGGTTCGTGGGGGGATGGTGTCTTTCGAAAGGGGTTGCAAGGTATCTAAAGAAGGGGCGATGCTATCTTGCATCATCTCCAACAGCGAGTCGGCTGGAAGGGAACGGATTGAGTCATTGACCATCAGGGTGCTGTCCAACGCCGTCGTATCTAAAGGCTGGGGCTTGGGGGCCGTCCAGGGATAGGAAGCCGGCACTAAGGTGTCCAAAAACGCCACCTCTTCGTTCGGCTGGTCGAAATAGAGGTTGGAATTGACATCCTTGACCGCAAAAACGAGGTATTTCTTGTCGGCCAGACCTTCTAATCTGAAGTTTCCCTCCTTGTCAGTCTTGGTGATGTAGTTGGGAATCGAGGTCATCGGCAGCGAGTCCAGGTTGTCGCGCTCGGCGGCATAAAGACCCACGTAGGCATTCTCAACCGGTTTCTTGTCCTCAGCGTTGAGTACCTTTCCCGCGATGCGGAGTGTATCGAGACGGTCGCCCGTCGAGAAGCTGTAGACGTAGTCCTTGAAGATGTTGCCCTCATGCAAGTCCTTGATGGCTTCACCGAAATGGATGGTATAGGTCGTGCTGGGCGACAAATCCTCCTTGAACTTGATGGTCACCGTCTTGTTCTTCAGTTTGATGTCGGGCTTCTCGCTCATTGGCGGCGAGATCAGCACGTTTTGCTTGGCGTTCTCCAACGTGATGTATTCGTCGAAAGTGATTTCAATCTTCTTACCGATGAAGTTGACGCTATGGTTCTGAGGCACAGCCTCAAGCACCACGGGAGGCGTGCTGTCCTTAGGGCCGCCCGTAGGGGCCACCGCATTGGCGCAACGCTGGGCAAGCAGGCCGAAGAGCAGCAGGCCGAGGCCCCAGAAAACAAGTTTCAATCTCCGAATCATGGGGCAAATTTACGGAAAAAGCCCGAACCACAGCCAAAAGCCACGAATTTTTCAGAAAACAATAATTTTTGCTCACCTTATTATAAAAAACCGTATCTTTGCGCCTTTAAAATGCCCGGATTATCTCCAGGCGAACAGTGAAGATAAAAGTAAATATCAATAAATCAAACAATTAACTAACAAACAACAAACACAATGAAAAGGAAAATTACATTCCTAAGCGCAGCCCTGATGCTGCTTGCGTTCCTCGCAGTCCCTCTGGGGATGTGGGGTCAGACTAGAACTGAAGTGACCGACGTCCTGAATCGTGCACTTACAGGAGTGACCGGCACTTCTTACTCTTCATGGAGTGGAAAAACCAGCAACTCCGATGCCGTTTATGCCGGACAAAGTGCTGGAGGAAACGAATCCATCCAGCTGAGAAGCAGCAACAACAATTCTGGTATCGTCACCACTGCTTCTGGTGGTATGGTGACTAAAGTCGTTGTTACATGGCACTCATCTACCCAAAGCGGCAGAACCTTGAATGTATACGGCAAGAATTCAGCTTATTCCGCTGCAACAGATTTGTATGGTAACTATGCTGGTACTTTGCTTGGTACTATCGTTTGTGGAACCAGCACCGAATTGACCATTGAGGATGAATATGAATATATCGGCATGCGTTCAGCAAGCGGTGCCATGTATCTTTCCGAAATTCAAATCACCTGGTCTGATGGTGCTGGTGTCACCTCACCTTCCATCTCTGCCAGCAATGTTGAAATCGCTTACGATGCCACTGAAGGTGCTATCGGATATACTATCAACAATCCCGTTGAAGGCGGCGTACTGACTGCTAACACCGATGCTGAATGGCTCACCATTGGCACTATTGGCGAGACTGTTCCTTTCACCTGCACAATGAATGATGACGGAGAGCGCATGGCAACGGTTACCCTTACCTACACCTACGACACCGACCAAACCGTTACCAAGAACGTTACGGTGACCCAAGGTAATAACCCCAATGCTCCTGGTACTGAAGGCAATCCTTACACAGTGGCCCAAGCCCGTGCCGCTATCGATGCAGGAACGGGAACACAAGGCGTGTATGCTACGGGTATCGTTTCTGAAATCGTGACCGCATACAGTTCACAATATGGCAATATTACTTTTGACATTGTAGACGCTGCAGGCGACCAAGAATTCCTGCGTGTTTATCGTTGCGCTGGTGAAGAAGCCGCCAATGTCACCGTTGGCGACATTGCCGTAGTCTATGGCAATTTGATCCTTTACAACAACTCAATTTATGAATTTGCCCAAGGTTGCCAAGTGGTTTCGTTGGAGCATCCGGTGATTACCGACCCCTACATCACCGCTGAGAACGTGAACATCGAATTCGATGCCACTTCTGGTTCTATTGCTTATGAAATCGGAAATCCCGTAAATGATGGAGTTCTGACGGCATCGGTTCCTGAAGAAAGTTGGATTACTTTAGGTGATGATTTCACCAGCCCGATTGCTTTCACATGTTCGGCTAACCAAGCCTCTTCGCCCCGCACAGAAACCGTAACCCTCACCTATACCTATGGTGAAGCAAACGTCACCAAGGACGTAACCGTTACGCAAGCCGCTGCACCCCAGCCGAGCCTGACCGTCACGCCCGCCACCGTCAATGCTCCCGTTGAAGGTGCTGACGGTACCCTTGCGATAACCTACGAAAACATCCCCGAATTAATCAGTTTCGATTATTATTTCTGCGACGCCGAAGGCAACGAACTTCAAGAGACTCCTGATTGGATTGATGCAGAAATTCAAGAGGAAAATGAAAATTATTCCGTTTATTATATCATTGATGCCAATGAAGGCGAAGCCCGCACCGCATACTTCAAGGTGTATACGTTGGTAGGTGATGAAGAAGTTTATTCCATGGTCACCGTCAACCAAGCGGCTTACGTGGCTCCTACCTACGCCACCCTTCCCTTCGAATTCAACGGCGGCAAAGCCGACATCGAAAACACCGACGGCCTTTATCAGGAAGGCCTTGGTGGCGACTATAGCAGTGCTCCCAGACTGAAGTTTGACGGCAGTGGCGATTACCTGCTGCTCCAATTCAACGAGCGCCCCGATACGCTTACCTTCATCATCAAGGGCAACAGCTTCAGCGGTGGCACCTTCACTGTGCAGACTTCTGAAGATGGCGAGACCTTCACTGATTTTGCAGTCTATACCAACGACAACCTCTATAACACGGCTCAATTTGAGGAATTTACCACTTTAGGCGAGAATGTCCGTTACATCAAATGGGTCTACACCGAAAAGGTCTCTGGCAATGTCGGTTTGGGCAATATCACCCTTGCCAAATATGGCGAACCTGTTATCGTAGCTTCCATCACAGTGGATCCTGCTGAGGTCGATGTGGATGCTGAAGAGCACGATGGCACTTTGGCTCTCGCATACGAGAACTTGACCATCTCCGATATGACTGATTTCGACATTCAGTATTATGATGCTGAAGGCGAAGAAAGCACTGAACCCGAATGGATTGAGGTTTTGGTTGCTGAACAAGATCCTGAAATCGGTGAAGGCTATGTGGTGTCATATTATATGCTGGAAAACGAAGGCGAAGCCCGCTCGGCTTACTTCAAAGTGTATGCTATGGATGCAGAAACCAACCTGGTTTACTCCAACCTCGTCACCATCAACCAGGCCGCTTATGAGGCTCCTGTAGCTTCTATCACTTTCGATCCTGATTCCCTCATTTTTGATTCAGAACTGCACTATGATGGTACTATGCCATTCACTTACGAAAACATCATTGTTGAAAACACCCAGAGTTTCGGTCTTCAGTTCTATACTGCCGAAGGCGAAGAGACAGGAATGCCTGAATGGTTTTTTGCTATGGTAACCCCACGGTCGGATGAAAATAATGGTGAGTACCAGGTGTCTTGCGCTATAATGGCCAACGAAGGCGAAGCCCGCTCGGTTTATTTTAAGGTATATGCCTTTGATGCCGATTCCATCCCTGTCTATTCCAACCTCGCCACCGTCACCCAGTCCGCTCCTGTGTTTGACTACGCTGTGCTGCCCTTTGTATGGGAAGGCGGTATCACAAGCGATTTCGCTGCTTTGAATGGAACGACTGTTTATGGCGTGAGCGACTACGGTGAAAACCAAGGTGTCTACAGAATGAAACTTGACGGGACTGGCGATTACATCATGGTGAAGACCGACAGCCAACCGGGTACTGTCACCATTGGCGTGAAGATGGTGGGGGGTAGCAACACTTCTACCATTACCGTTCAGGGTTCTGCCGACGGCGAAACCTTCACCGACATCGAAGAGCTGACCATCAGCGGTGATCAATACGATGAGCTCACCTTTGAAACCACCAATGCCTTTGATTGGAACGACAGATATGTCAAACTGCTCTTCAACAAGGGTTCAAATGTCGGCGTTGGTCCTATCACCATTACAAAGGGAACGGCTCCGTCTATCACCCTTAATCCCGACACCTTCGATTTGGAAGCTGTTGGACCGCTCAATGGAATGCATTTGCCTTCCATGATGGTCTATTATCACAACTTAGAAATTGCCCAGGCCAGTGATTTTAATTATCAATTCTATAATGCCGAAGGCGAAGAGCAAGAAATGCCCGAATGGATTCTTCATTCAGAAGTATCTCTAATAACTGAGACTGGCTATCAGGCGATTTGCATAGTTACGGCCAATGAAGGCCCGGCCCGTTCGGCTTACCTCAAGCTCTATGCATTTGATGCCGATTCCATCCCCGTCTATTCCAACCTCGTCACCATCAACCAGGCTGGTGTTCCTCAGCCTTCCATCACAGTGGATCCTGCTGAGGTCGATGTGGATGCTGAAGAGCACGATGGCACTTTGACTCTCGCATACGAGAACCTGACCATTACCGAAATGAGTGATTTCGACATTCAGTATTACAATGCCGAAGGTCAAGAAGCTGAAACACCTGATTGGATTGAAGTCCTGGTTGCCGAACAAGATCCTCAAGTTGGTGAAGGCTATGTGGTGTCATATTATATGCTGGAAAACGAAGGCGAAGCTCGCTCGGCTTACTTTAAGATGTATGCCTATACTGCAGATTCCACCCTTATCTATTCCAACCTCGTCACCATCAACCAGGCAGCATACATGGCTACCGAAAACTGGGTGATGACCAATCTGGCTGACCTTAAGGAAGGCGATGTGTTTGTCATCGTTGGTGTTTACGATGTAGATGAGTCTTCATACGCTATGCCGAACAACAGCACAGGTGCTCCTTCCGCAGTTGAAGTCACCATGGATGGCAACACCTTGTCGGGTGACATTGACGACAACTTAAAATGGAACCTCAGCATTGGCGAGGATGGCTACATTTTCTATCCGAATGGCGAAACCGAGACTTGGTTGTATTGCACCAACACCAACAATGGTGTTCGTGTGGGAACCAACGAGAACAATGTTTTCTCCATGACCACTGAAGGTTATCTGTTCAACAATGCCACTGGGCGTTATATCGGCATTTACAATGATCAAGACTGGAGATGCTACACCTCCATCAACAACAACATCAAGGAACAAACCTTTGCATTCTACAAAAGAGTTGATGGATCTGAAATCGAAACTTATACTTTGGATATCACTGGTTACGGCGACAGCGATGGTGGCTACCACCTGATTGCTTCGCCTGTCTCTATGATCAGACCTACAGCAGACAATGGCTTCCTCACGGATGAATACGACCTCTATTACTTTAACCAATCAAAACAGAATTATGAATGGTGCAATTACGAGGCCAAGCATTTCAACATTGCTGCAGGCAAGGGCTACCTCTATGCCAGCGAAGAGAACACCACTCTCACCTTCACGGGTGTTCCTTACACTGGAAACGGTACTGTCACACTGACCAAAGACGACAACGCCACCTTCGCCGGCTGGAACCTCGTGGGTAACCCCTTCAGCCAGACTGCTTATATCGACCGCGACTTCTACGTTATGAACGAAGACGGTTCCGAAATCCTGACGGATGCAAGCAATGGTGCTATTGAAGCTATGCAAGGCTTCTTCGTTATCGCAGAAGAAGATGGCGAAACCCTGACCTTCAGCACCGAGGCTCCCAATCAAAGTGCCAACCTTACCATGAACCTCAGCCAAAGCCGTGGTGCCGTCATCGACCGCACCATCGTCCGCTTCAACGAAGGCCGTCAGCTGCCCAAGTTCCAACTCAACGCTGAGAGCACCAAGCTCTACATCCCGCAGGGCAACGAAGACTTCGCTGTGGTCCGCAGCGCCGCTTACGGCGAAATGCCTGTCAACTTCAAGGCCCAGAGCAACGGTACCTACACCATCAGCGTCAATGCTGAGAACGTGGAGGCCAGCTACCTGCACCTGATTGACAATATGACGGGTAACGACATCGACCTGCTGCAAGTGCCTTTCTACTCCTTCAAGGCAACGACGAGCGACTACGTCAACCGCTTCCGCCTGGTGTTCAACATCACCGGCGTCGAAGAGAACACAACCGGCACCGAGCCTTTCGCCTTCTTCAACGGCAGCGAATGGGTCGTCAGCAACATCGGCAAAGCCACCCTGCAAATGGTTGACCTCACCGGTCGCATCCTGAGCAGCGAGTCCATCAGCGGCAACGCCACCGTCAGCACCTCCAACCTCAGCACGGGCATCTACATGCTCCGCCTCGTCAACGGCGAGAACGTGAAGACCCAAAAGATGGTTGTGAAATAAACAGAATGACTAAACAACAAACAAAATACTCAGTAAGATGAAAAAACTAGCATTAACATTGGCCATCGTCCTCGGACTGGGGCTGACCACTTTCGCTGAGCCCAATGGGGGTGGCGTCTTTGGTCGCGGTGAGTCGAACAGCCGTGAAGGAGAAAGCACCCTGTTTGCTCCCAAACTGCCCACTCACGGACAGAACACCAACCAACCGGCTCCCCTCGGCAGCGGCATCGCCGTGCTGACTGCCCTCGGCGCAGCCTACCTCGTCGGCAAACGCCGCAAGGAGGATTGATGGGATTCGCTTCGCGAAGAAATCTATCAAAAATCGAAATAAAATCTATCAAAATCAGATTTTTGAATGATTTTGAATGATTTCTTGCCGAAGGCAATCCAATAAACAAAAGCCGGCAGCTTAGGTTGCCGGCTTTATTTTTCATCCCATAAACACTAAAATTTTGATTAGGGAAAGATTTATGCTATTTTTGCAGCGGAAAAAAACATCTCGCCATGCTACCCATGAGAATCTACACCGCCGGCATCGCCGACTTCGAAAGTATCAGACAGGACGGACGCATCTACGTCGACAAGACTGACCTAATCTATAGACTCACCAAGGAATCACGATTTGTCTTCCTCAGCCGCCCCAGACGGTTCGGCAAGAGCCTGCTGTGCAGCACCCTCAAGTATTACTTCCAGGGACGGAAAGACCTCTTCGAGGGACTGGCCATCGACAGGTTGGAGACGGAATGGAAGCCGTACCCCGTCCTCCATTTCGACATCAGCGCCTGCAAGAACAAGTGGGAAATGACACAGATTGTCGATGAGCTGCACAGCCAATTAGACATGCACGAGCGACGCTACAAATGGGAAAAGACCGAGGGCACACCCGGCGAGCGTCTCAAGAAGCTGATTCAGCAGGCACACGAGAAGACCGGGCTGAAGACCGTCGTCATCCTCGACGAGTACGACGCACCCCTGCTCGACTATCTGCACAAGCCCGAACAACTCACCGAAGTTCGACGCATCATGCAGGAGTTCTACCAGGTGGTCAAAATCTGCGACGCCGACGAACAGTTCGTCTTCATCACGGGCATCACCAAGTTCAGCCAGCTCAGCATCTTCTCCACACTCAACAACCTTCGGAACATCTCCATGATGCCGCGATACTCCGCACTCTGCGGCATCACCAAGCAGGAGCTGGTGACCGTCTTCGACCAGGACATACAAGCCTTGGCCGACCGCTACAAATGCTCAAAAGAGGCCATGCTCGACATGCTGAAACAACAGTACGACGGCTACCACTTCAGCTACGAGTCGGACGACATCTTCAACCCCTTCAGCCTGATGAACGTGTTCACCGACCAATGGCTTGACCGCTACTGGTTCGGCAGCGGAACGCCCACCTTCCTCTTCGAGGCCATGAGGCAGTTCAACACCAACCTGCTTGAGCTCGAGCAGCTCAAGGTGCCGGCGACCCAGTTCGACGTGCCCACAGAGGGCATGACCTCTGCACTGCCCCTGCTCTACCAGGCCGGCTACCTCACCATCAAGGGCTACGACTTCAACCGCGACCTCTACACGCTCGACTTCCCCAACGCCGAGGTCAAGGTGGGATTCATGGAAAACTTCATGAGCCGGATGATGTGCATCAACAAGGACGCGCGCGGCTTCGCCGGCAACTTCTACGCGTCGCTCCTCGAGCACGACATCGAGGCCGCACTGAAAGCCATGCAGGCCTATTTCGCCTCCATACCCTACCTCGAGTTCGGCGCAAAGGAACTGGACGACATCACCAGGTACGAGGCTTACTACGAAGTGCTCACCTACGTGGTCTTCTCCATCTTCAACTGCCGCACCTTCACCCAGGTCAAGGTGGCGCGAGGGCGCACCGACGTGGTCGTCTTCATGAACGACGCCGTCTATGTCATGGAGCTGAAGATGAGCGGCTCGGCTCAGGAAGCCCTCAACCAAATCAACTCGAGGGACTACGCCATCCCCTACCAGGCCGGGGGCAAGCCCGTCGTCAAAATCGGCATCGCCTTCTC
>CAMYYB010000077.1 GCA_947303335.1 uncultured Bacteroidales bacterium
CTATTACCGCATCACCGTCCACAACGGCTCGTTTTATGCCTTGGGCGCGGATAAGATTCCTGTCACTTTCACCGCCCGCGACATCACCGATTTCTATGACCCTGAGGTGGAATCGGGCTGGCACGGTATCCACTTGGTTTCTGACCAAAGCAACGCTCAAGACAGCGTAGTCATGGAGTACTGCGAGGTCAAGTATGGAAAGATTACTTCAAGCGCACCCGAAACGGAGAGGTTTGGCGCAGGCATTGAGGTGAGAAACAAGAAGTATTGCTATTTTGCAAACTGCCATTTCTTGCAAAACCGCAATGATTTCAACACCAGCTCGCCCAGTGGTAGTGGTGGTGGAGGCATGTATGTGGTCAATCCCGGGACAATCCTAATCGAGTATTGCGTTTTCCACGACAATTACGCTTGGTGGGGCGCGAGCATCTCAGTAGGTGGCTTGCGGCATTTCACCGTGCGCAACTGCGAGTTCTACAACAACTCGGGTTATTACGGCACGGCACTCGATATGCATGTTGGCGAACTGTCGTTGTATGCTTCCGGACCTCAAGTGTATAACAACTACATTCACGGCAACCACGGCAGTACAGCTTATCTCGGTTGGGAAGGCATAGGGCGTTTCCACGACAACATCATCGTGAATAACGAAGGCTATTCTCCCGTGTTGGGGACTACGGCTCCCAATTATTCACATTATTACAACAACACCATCGTCAATAACTTGAGTGAAGGATTTCTAAACGGCCGAGGATCTGGCATTTGGACTAATGGAGGACAGAAGATTTATAACAATATCGTGTATGGCAACGATATGTATGACTTCTATCCACAGAACTTGCCACAAATTCATTTTGAGCGTATGGACCCGACGCATCCCGACCCGACCGTTTTTTGCAATTGTGTCAGTTGCCCGGATGGAAATGAGGGTTCAGTTTACGATGATCCACAGTTCTTCTGTCCCACATCGGGCTTAGGCCCGGATTATGACCATTCCACCGTCGCTACCCATTGGGCGTTGCTTGAGACCTCACCTTGCCGCGGTGCAGGTGCCACCAATATGAATTCATACTATCCCGACACCGATTTCACAGGCAATCCACGCGTGGTCTATGGCCACATCGACCTCGGTGCCATTGAATATCCCGATTTGGATGCAGTAGAAGAACAGACCGCACAAATTTGCGTCTACCCCAATCCCGGAAAGGAAGCACTGCATATCCTGACGGAATGGGAGAACGCTGTTGTAGTGGTATATGACCTCAATGGCAGGAAGATGTGCGAGCTGCAAGTCAATGGATATTCAGCAAGCATTGATACGGAAAGCTGGCCTTCGGGGTTGTATTTCTGGAAGATATATTCAACGGGCGGCTCTTCGATAGGCCCAGAAACCTTGGTAAAAACAGGAAAATGGATTAAAAAATAACCAGTTAAAACACAAACAATATGAAAAACAAAAGATTTATTGGCTTTTTAGCAGCCCTGCTCATGGCCTCTACCCCACTCTTTGCTGGTCAGGTCGATATGCAACGCGCCAAGGCCTTGGGCGCAAAATTCGTTGAGGCTAACTTCAAGAACCATACCCAGTTGGAATGGATTTACACAGCAGTAACCGAAAGCGGAAGGCCTTCGTTTCATGTCTTCAACGGCAATTCGGGTGGCTTCGTCATCGTTTCCGCCTGCGACCTCACCAGCCCCATCCTCGGCTATGCTGAAACGGGTTCGTTTTCTACGGAGAACATTCCCGATGGCTTGGCTTACTTCCTCAACGGCTACGGCCAATCCGTTGATTTTGCAGAAGACCACCTGAAGAAAGCAGACTTCGTGATTGCCCAAGAATGGGAAAACCTTGAGCGTTGCGGCAAAACACAGACCTCGAAACCGATAATTGTACAACCTCTAATTGCAACCCATTGGGATCAAGATTGCTATTACAACGCAAGTTGTCCGAAAGACGAGGCTGGCCCTTGCGGACAGGCATACGCAGGCTGTGTGGCCACCTCGATGGCGCAGGTAATGAAGTATTGGAGCCATCCCCAGCAAGGCACCGGCACACATTCCTACAACAGTTACTTATACGGTACTCTCTTTGCAGATTTCGGTGCAACCACCTATCATTGGGACGAGATGCCCGAATCGCTTCATGAGAACGAATCTTACGTGTCCACCTTGATATTCCATTGCGGCGTGAGTGTCGACATGAACTATGGCAACATGGCCAGCGGTGCCTTGCACCAAAGCATCCCTTCAGCGATGATGGCCTATTTCGGCTATGGCAGTTCACACAACTTGTTGAGGGACGACTATCCCTACGACGCATGGGTGACGATGATGCGCGATGCCTTGGACATGGGCATCCCTATCCTGTATGCCGGTACCGATGGCGGAAGCATGGGGCATTCTTTCATCTGCGACGGCTATGATGACAACGGACTGTTCCATATCAACTGGAGCTGGGGCGGAGCCCTCGACGGATGGTTCAGCATCGACAACCTGCACACCTATAACCAGAGTTGGAACCTGGTCCAAAAGATGATTGCCGACGCTTTGCCAGCGGGTGTTTACAACGCCACGCCCAAAGCCCCTGACAACTTGAGTGTGCAACCGCTTTCCGACGATTCCTACGCCTGCACCGTGCATTGGAACAACCCCAACAAGACCATGAACAACAGCAACTTGAACCATATTGACCAAATCGATGTCAAACGCGATGGCAGGGTGATTTACACCGCAGACAACGTCACGCCTGGAGCGGCTATGGAGATTACCGACGAGGTACCTTTCTATGGTCTGTACGACTATCAGGTCTATGCCGTGAACAACGGAGTGCATGGGCAGATAGCCGCACAAAACGGTGTCCGCTTTGGCCCCAACTGCCTCTGGACCATCGAGGCGACTTCTTCCATGTTCAATGGTTGGCAAGGCGCTTCCATCCAAGTAATCAACAATGCCAACCAGTTGTACGCAAATGCAACGGCTACATCATCGCCACAAACGCTGTCGGTCGAAGTGCCCCTGGGTCATGTCGCGCTGGCTTGGAACAAGGGAAGCAGTACTGTCAGCGAAGTGGGATTCACCATCAAGAACGCTGAGAATCAGGTGGTATATTCCTATTCCGGACCCACTGCTGATTTGTCGGAAGGCATTTTCCTGCATACCAACAACAGCTGTGGTAACGGCACAGACTGCGGTATGCCGCTCGATTTGTACGCCTTTCCTGAAGACGACCATATCGTGCTGGATTGGTTTGACTCTGCCGATGCAGAGGCTTACAATGTGTATCGTGATGGTGCTTTGTTGGTTACGGTATCGGGACAGGAAACTGGGTTTGTCGATGAAGAGCCACGTTATGGCGGCAACTGCTACTATGTGACGGCTTTCTGCGAAGGAGGCGAAAGCGACCCGACCAACGAAGCCTGTGCCACCGTGGGTGATAACTGTCAGCCTGCCTCCAACCTATGGTATGAGATGACTTCCAACAACAAGGTGAAACTGACTTGGGCAACGCCATACCCCAACGATGGCCTTTCGGGATATTATGTCTATCGTACCAAGGAATCCGACATGGACTGGCAAAAAATCAAGGCACTCGGTGCCAATGCCACTAACTATACCGACAATACCCCTATGGAGGACGAGAACTTCTATCTTTATAAAGTGGTGGCCTATTACCAAGCCATAGACTGCTATTCTGCCCCAGCCCGGTCCAAATACAACGAGTTTGAGTATTTCGTGCGAGTGTATTGGTCGGTGGACGGCTTGCAAGAAGGAAAAGAGAAGTGTATCGAAGTCTATCCCAATCCTGGCGATAATCAATTGAACATTACTACGAAGATTGAAACTTCAATCCTTCATGTCTATGACCTGTTAGGCAACAAGATGGTGGAAATGCCGCTGACCGAGACGACCACGACCCTCAACACCGAGAAATGGCCTTCGGGTCTGTATTTCTGGAAAGTGGTTTCGGATACTTCGACAAGTTTAATGACCGAAATGAAAGCCGGAAAATGGGTAAAGAAATAGCTTCAACTCCATGCTTGCAGAAAAATCATAGGGACAAACGACCATTCTATAAAATTTCATATCTTTGGAAAACAACACTTTAACAAGACAACAGCCAAAAAAGATAGGGACAAAAACCAAACGAGTATCTAAAACCTCTTGACAAACGTTTTTTCTGTTTAGTTTTGTCGCTTAAAATTAGAATAAAGGAATCTAATATGAAAAGTTCAAAGTTTTACAACCTGCTTGCACTCCTGCTGATAGCGAGAGGTTGTGTAAAACACGTGCCTCCACCCGAGGAAGAAGACATGCTCTATCGCATGGAGTGCTTTTACCAAAGGAAGCCTGACAGCGCTTTTCAAATTCTTGACACACTCGATATAAGCGTCCTATCAAAGAAGGAACGTGCGCATTACTGCATCATTAAGGCAAGGACGATGGCTATTTTGTATATGGACCAAACCGTGATTGATTCTCTCATTGACGAGGCCGAGAACTATTATTCGGGTAGCGATGAAAAGTATTACGAAGCCATGACCTATTGGCAAAAAGGATGGAAAACCTCAGTACCTAACAGAATGGACTACCGTCAAAAGGCCTTGCAAACCATTGAGCAATGCAAGCACGTGGACAAGCGTTTGGTGCAGTATTCCGAAACGCCTACCGATGAGCAGGACGTAATTGACCGCCTGAAATACGCCATTTATCAACGACTGGGTATGTCGTACGTCGGTAGCGGATATCATGAGGACGGCATCAAGTACCTGAAACTCTCGGAACATTATTACAATTCGGTGCATCGCTATGAGTTGCATCTGGCTTCGGCCTATATGCTCAGCCATGCCTACTCACTCATTAATGAAAACGACAGCAGTATGTTTTATCTCAAGAGAGGCCTGCAGTCTGCCGAAGCCATTGGCAACATTGCCGAATGTGCTTATTACCATATCGGTGTTTCGGACCATTGCCTGTATCGGCACGACACGCAACAGTATGCCGATGAGGAGGAACGCCTTGAACTGCTCCATCGGTCCATAGAGGAATGTCGAGAAGCCCTCCAGATGATGGATACCATCAATGGGCGTATGGTAAATGGTTATCGCCTAAATTGTTGTGAGAATCTCTCAAGAACTTTCTGCTTGATGCAACAATACGACTCATGCGTCTATTATGGTGAAATGGTGCTTAATGTTTTGGGAGACGTAGCCTCGAAATTTCTGCTGAAAAACCTCTACCAGTCATACAAGGCTTTGGGAGACGAGGAAAACACTGCTCGCATTTCCGAAAGGCTGTTGAACCTGCCCGACGACAATGGTGCGGAGCAGAAAGCCTTGACCGAAGTGAAAGACGAATACGACCATCATTTGGAATTACAACGCGTGGAAAGCGAACAGCAGGTGAAGCGTTACCGCCTCTATCTTTGGATTGCCTTGTTGACTGTTGGATTGATGACCGTGCTTTGGTTCACTTTCCGTTATCGAAAGAACAAGGAACTTGAGGCTTTACGCCTGCAAGAGGAAAGTCTGCGCTTGCAGGCGGCCAATGAACGCATGTCGCATGAGGCGAGCGAGAACCTGCTGCGAAGGGTGAACCATATCTATAGAAGTCACGAAAACGATGCCTACAGACATATCCTTGCCGAGTTCAACTCCGTCTATCCCCAAGCCATTTCCAATCTAAAGACCGACCATCCAGACCTCTCTGATGCCGAGATTGGCGTGTGCCTGCTGTCGTTCCTCTCGTTCCGCGTGAAGGAGATAGGCGACATCCTCGGTTTCAAGGAGAACACGATTTCGAAATATCGTGCCTACATCAGGAGCAAGACGGGCATAGAGGAGGTCGGTGACGTGCTGAAAGGAAAACTATCCCTGCAAGAAAGCCGCTGAAAAACCCCTTGGCAACAAACTCACAAGACCACCAACCGGCACGTCTTTTCTCCAGCCCGTGTGCTGACTTTTACCACATACATTCCTTTGGGCAAAACGCTGATGTCAAGTATGGCTGAATCAACGGAGTCGTAATGATGATCCAATACTGTTAGCCCAAGGCTGTTGACGAGCTGAATCTGACTGATTTGCTGGCCTTCCACGGTGATTCGTGAATGTGCAGGGTTGGGGAAAATGTTGATATTCTGTGTCTCTTGTTCTTCAACATCATACCCCGTCGCATTGACTGCAATGCTATAAACCGAGTCACATTCCACGCCTGTACGTGCTGTCAATATGCCTTGGCCAAGGCTGGAGGGCCACAGGTCACAATAATAGCCGTCGTCAGACGGAGTGAGACGCCATTCGGGGTTATTGCATGTCCAAGTTAGGGAATTGGGGGCTATGGTCAATGAGTCGGGAACGGCGTAGCGGTAGGTGCCTTCGGCTGCAACCCATTCCGGGCCTTGCAGAACCAAAGCATAGCCATGAGTAACGGTAAGATTTAAGATAGCCAAGCTGTCACAGCCGTGAATGCTTTGCCCGTAGTATTCGTAAACGCCTGTTTCCATGTAGGTCTGCCCATTCCAATCGAACTTCTCACATCGGGTCTCGCTGATTTCGGTTGTATAAATATCATAAACGGTGAGATACAGCGTAACGATACTGTCACAGCCCGAAGCAGATGCCAAAGTATCGAAATAAGCACCTGTTTGGTCCAACAATTGCCCGTGCCAAAGGTAAGGTTTATTTTGGCAAGTTACAGCCTCTTCCGAGGAGGAGAACGACCTTGTCTCAATGGTTGTGGTCAAGAAAAGCGAGTCCAAAACACGATGGGGATTGCGCAGCACATTGACAACCTCATAAACGCCATCTTCTGCATAGGCATGCAGGGCATTTACACCCTGTGCCGAAGTGCCGTCACCAAAATACCACACCACATCGTCGTAGTTCCATTCCGTAACGGTATTGAACTCAATGTTGTGATTTGTACAGAAGTATTGGTCTTCAGGGATTTCTTGGTAAGGTATCTTGTCAATCATCATATCGTAAGTGAAATTCGACATGAAGCTATGCGCCTCAAGAAACACACCCGAATCCCAATCGATGTCACCCACATCACAAATGCCCATCTTGATATGATAGGTCTCCATAGGCATCACTTTGAAACTCACGGTCAGCACCGTGGTAAAACCATCAAACTGAACGGTTTCACCACCTGTGTTGTCGACATAATACTGGGAATTATGCTGGGTATAGACGCTGTTGATGCTGACCGTCTCGTCTGTGTCGGGAATCAGCGCCATGTTCTGGTTCTCATAGAAGCCACCATCAGGATTGGGACCCGTGACAAAGAAACCGAACACATCGTTATAGAATGTGCCGACCCACTCTAAATATTCCTCTGAAGCAAACACATAGTTGAACGATACTTCTTTGTCCCAAGGCACAAAGTCAAACTCAAGCACCGACATGTCATAAACCGAATCCGGGTCAAGAGTGAGGGCTGCAAGGCTTTCGTCGAAGTATTCGTCGCAGGTGGTGCGCACGACTTTGCCTTCATCATTATTTGGCCCGACTGCTACCGAGACACCGCCCGTGGCAAGGATGAGTCCCGCCTCAATGCCCAAGTTGGTCGAAGAATGGCCCGTTTCGAAATAGCCGATGCTGTTGCAGCCGATGATGTCTGAAGAACCGTTATACATTACGTTGGAAACCGTCACGCCGCTTTCGAGCAGCACATTCCTCACCAGCCATTCAGGGGTGCATTGCTGGATGGAATCGGCAGAGGTGACGATAAGCTGGGCTTTCGCATGTATTATTATGCCAAAAGCGAGGAGCAAAAGGAGAAAGATGTTCTTTTGTTTCATAAGTTATTTCAGATTACAGATTTCATCATTGTTTTACTAATCGTTCCATAGCCCTTCCCGTTGTTGTGATGATTTCCACCATGTAAACACCTTGCGGCAAATCCGACAAGTCGAGCATCACATTATCAACAGATTCAAATGTTTTTTCCATAACGACTTGTCCAAAACCATTCATCAGACGAACGCCATTGATGCCTGTTGCTTCAAAAGTCACTTGCGCATGAGTTGGATTGGGGTATAGTTTATATCTTTCGGAACCGTTATGGCTCTCCAAACCTTCATAGCCCGCATGGATAACGGTACTCACATAACCAGCCAGCACCTGCCTGCCTTGTGCGTCGGTACGAAACACCTCGCAAGTCACGGGATAGTGGCCTTGGGTGGAATAACTGTGCCAAGCCAGTGTGTCGGTGAGGACTTCCGTTGCGCCGTCGCCATAGTTCCAATGGGCTTCATTCACCTCATAATTCAACAACAGACCAAAGTCTATGGTTTCATTCAAGCCGGTATAGAAGCCTTCGGGATACAGCCATTCGCTTGTGTCGTTTACCGTCAAGGCGGTAGAAAGCATTGCTGCGTCGGGGAAACAGGCATAGCCTTCGGCACACCCTGTGCCATGGACGTGTGCCACGAAACTACCCAAGCTGTTAAATAAGGTATGCGTCGTGTCGGCAAGCTGCAACCTGGCGTGGGAGTATTCGGGATGGCTAGGCACCACATCAAATTGGTCTCCAATGGATTCGCCATCCAATGTCATTCCTGACGCTGAAGCGGTTTCGGTCACCACATGGACGTAATGGTAATGTGAAATATCAGTTTCGAAGATACAGAACGAGGCGCTGTTGGTTGCTTGTTCCATCGGCAGTATCGTGACCATTGCCGGATCGCCTATGCCCCCAGGAGCGAAGTCGTCGTAGCCATGAAAATACTTGCATACGACTGCGGGTTCAGAGGTTTCAAGGTAAATGGCTGGACATACTTCAGCAAGTTCAAACAGGAACGTCTGACCCGTATTAAGGGTGCGTATCAAAGTGCCGTCTATGCGCACTTCGCAATGGTCTTTCAAGGCAGTCACACGAACATAGTCGTCAAAGGGAAGAATTGAGTGTGTCACCACGAAATGTCGCCCCAAGGTGGTGGCAGGTAGCACCACATCCTCGGCATGGTCAATGTAGGGTGTATTATAATAAGGTACCCCCAAGCCACGGTTTCCGGCAAACACGGCGACAGGTTTCCCGTCACGCGATGTCACCTTCGTTCCTGAAAAATTGCACAGGTGCTCCGATTGAAGTTGGTAGACCTGCCCGGCATCCAAGGTGACCGACAGCGGCTGATGAGTCAAATGGCCGTTCATCGTTTCGCAGCTCAGGTCAAAGTCGACTGTGGTATTGTCCTCGGTAGCAACTACGGACACCAAGGAACGCATGTGTACGTACGGACCAAAGTTTTCGTAGGTCTGCACCAAATACTCGCTTCCCAGTGTTTGGGTTGGTAAGGCTTTGGAAGTGTCAAACGTGGCGTTTCTGTAATTGGCCACGACAACCGAAACAGGGTGTTTGGCCGTCACATGCAAGCCGATGTTGAGCACCGTGTCAGAGAGCTGCATTTCAACGGCCTCTTCAAGCGGGATGGGGACATAGATAGTCTGCCCTGCATCGACCACAAAGTCCTCGCTCCAACCCGTGTTGGGGTTCAACACACTGCCCGTAGTGGGACTGCCGTTTCCAGTAATGCTAATCACAGGTTCCGAGGTGTTGCCTTGACTGCCGTTGGGCAAAAGCGTCACCCAGAAATCGCGTCCCGCCGTGGTTTGGGCAAAAACCGGCATCGCGCCAAGCAAAAGGAACAGCAAAAGGTAATTGTTTTTCTTCATATCGCAAAAGGGTTAGTGCAACAAAATTATACAAAAAAACAGGCAAAAAACGAGGCAGAAACCCATGTCCATGTTTTTTTTGACGACTGCATTTGTGTATCAGTAAGTTGCAAACAAAAAATCCATAATTTTGTCCCTACTATTTTTGATTGTCATTATGTTTTATTCCCTATATTTGCAGCGATGAAACCATTGCGTTACATAGTTGTGCTGTTTTTTCTGCTCTTCATGATGGCTTGCGGAAGAGTGCCTCAACATGCCTCGCCCGAAGAGCTGGAAGAGGCGAAAGCTCATTATGATAGCGGTTTCGTTTGCCTCCAACAGGACAGCCTCATGCAGGCTTTCCCGTATTTCATCCAAGTGGCTGAAAAGTTGGAATACTTGCCCGAAGACATGACGCACGAGGAGATGCTGCTCGCCTCAAGAGCCTATTATCAGATGGCGCACGTGTTTAGGTTGAAGATAGAGAGTAATGCCGAAATCGATGCGCTCCGTTGGGCTTTGGGCTACCAGAGAATGGTGCAGGACACGACATGGATTGTCAGGACGAGCCTTGAGTTGGCCCTTTCCTTCGAGACCCTCTTGGAAAGCGACTCGGCAAGGGCTTATCTCGACAGGGTGATGCCCTTCATGGATACGGTTTCGGAAGATGTCTCGGATTACCTCAGTGCGCGGTCATTGTTGGCGTTTCTGTATAAAGACAACCACCAACTTGACTCATGCCTTGCGGTGCAGCGCAACCTCATTGCTTTCAAGACGCGACGTGGCATGGACACCAAGGGCGATTCCATCAGTATCGGGATGCATCTGTTCTTTGAGGGGTATCACACCGAGGCGAAACCTTATTTGCTGAAGGTGCTGGATGTGCAATATAGCGAATTGGAGCGAGGCGCCATCATGACGCTGTTGGCGCAGACCTACGAGGAAGAAGGCCATACCGACAGTGCTGCGTTCTGCCATAGCTTCAGCTACAACTATGCGGAAGCCGAATCGGAGCGGGTGAGCGACGGCATGCTGGCCGTGAAGCAATACGAAAAATACAAGGCCAAGCGCGATGCCCGACTGACCGCTTTGCGTGAGCGACAACAAACGCGAAAGGCGAAAGTGTTGAGAGTCTTTTGCGTGATTGTCGCCTTGCTGTTGGTGGCGGCCTTGGCTTTCATCGTCTATCATCGTCGTTACAAGAAAAAGGCGGTGGAACAGCATGAAGCTATCCGTCGCGACTTGCAAGAAGCACAAGGCACATTGGAGGCCAAAGAATTGGAGACGCTGCGCTTAAAGGTAGATGCCATCTATAACGACCGGTACAACAATAAGGGCAAACGCATCCTCGAAGTGTTCCACGCTGCCTATCCCGATGCTTTGCCAAAACTAAAATCCGCCTATCCCGACTTGAGTAAAACGGAGCTCGACATCTGTGTGCTTTCCTACTTCCCTTTCCGCATGAAGGAAATCGCAGATATTCTCGACCTGCGTGAAAACACCGTGTCGAAATACCGCACCGCCATCAAGAAAAAGACCCAAGCCGAGACTTTTGAAGGGCTTTGGGAACGGTTTTTGGGCTGATTTCATCATGTTTTTCCCTATCTTTTTTATGGATAAATATTGTGTAATACATTGATAACCAATACTAAGTTTTTGTAAAAATATGGATTGGCTATTGGAATTGGCTTTTGGGGTGTTATTTTCATATACTTTTGTGCGTGACACCAAATACGGTCATCATGCCAACGAGCCTTTTTCAGTGATGGACAACATCACTTCGATTAATACCGAACGCTGGCCTGCGGGAGCATATATTTGGAAAGTGATGGCTGATGGCAGGGAAGCGGAAAGTGGGAAATGGATAAAAGAACAACAATTGTAAAAACAACAGAATAGGGAAACAACAATGTATTTAACGTGAGTTCGATATAAGCAATCAAAAGAGCATCAATTGGTTATCCGAATAA
>CAMYYB010000078.1 GCA_947303335.1 uncultured Bacteroidales bacterium
TTCCAACGGTAACGCATAAAGAAATCCACGTTGCTCCTGATGGATGACTTCATCAACCTATCGTTGACGATTTCCTGTTGGTCGAATTTCTGTTTTAGTGTTTCGTATTGGGCCTTCAGTTGGTCCAGTTCAGAGAGGTTATTGTTTTCTTGATTTTCCATGATGATTCCCTTTCATTTGTTGTTTGACATTTTCACCAGTTTGTCCTTGATGCGCATGAGCCTGACTCCCACATTGTTGGGCGTGATGCCGATGATGGCCCCGATTTCGTCGTAAGTGATGCCTTCAAGCCAAAGCAAAATGAGGCTTCGGTCGATGAGGTCGAGGCGCGAGATACGGTCGTAGAGGTCGCGGATTTGCTGCGTTGAGGGGTCGTCGGCCTCGTAAGGGTCGATGTCCACCGTCAACGGGACGGTCTCAATGCGGCGGCGTTCCTTCTTGTCCTGGTTGATGGCCGTGTTGAGTGCCACACGATAGATCCAGGTGCGGGCGTTGCTGCGACCCTCGTAGGTGTCGAAGCCGTTCCAAAGCCGGATGAGGATTTCCTGAAACAGGTCGTCGATTTCGGCCTTGTTGCGCGAGAACATGTAGCACACCGTGTAGATGGTCCGCTTGTGCTGCCGCACCAAAAGTTCAAACTGATGTTCCTTGTCGTTGTTCATAATGCGTTTTCGTTGCAACGTTCATCATGTTAGACAGCAGGGAGGTTGTTTTTATTACATGGATAGCGTGCTTTTTTCAATGTTTACTGCAACATCCACTTCCAAATGGGAATCACCTCAATTGTCAGGCCATCCTTTTCGATAGTTTCTTCCTCGTCGTAGGTCACGATGACGGCCTTTTTCAACTTGAATGCTTTGTTGAAGTCCACCAAAGCATTCACTTCGCGTGTGCGCGTCTCGTCATCTTCGATGCTGTATGACGCTTGAACGGCCATTTTGGCTTCGGGAATGTAGAAATCCAAATCCGCGTTGCCGTGCTTGTAGTAGAACAACATTGGCTCGTCGGGATTCCAATATTTCCTTCGCAAATGGAGCGCAACCATATTCTCAAGTAGTTTGATTTCGCCTTCAAACATGAAAAGATTCAAAAGGCCATTGTCCAAAAAATAGCGTTTTCGAAGTGTTTCCTGCTCAGAGACAGGCGAGGCATAGTTCGGGAACGAGAAAATGAGGTAACTCTCCTCCATATATTGCAGATAATCCTTGATGGTAGGTGTACTGATGTTTTCGCCCGTCGATTTGATGATGTTGCCGAAGCGCGAAATGGCAGTAGCTTGCATCACATTGTCGGCCACTTTTCGGGTCAGCAGGCGAAGTTGGCGCTCGTTGCGGATGTTGTTGCGGGTAATGATGTCTCCCATCAGGATTTTCTGATAGAGACTATTGAGCCACTCGCGTTTGCCCACCAAATCAAATGCCTCAGAAAAGCCTCCGAAATAAAAGTAATCGTCGAATAGGCGGCGGACCTGCAACCGCATTTCAGGGTCGAATTCCCAGTTTTGGCCTGGGAAAATACCATGATAAGAAAGGTATTCGCGCCATGAGAAAGGAAGCACCTCGCGGATGACAAACCGCCCTCCCAAGGTTGTGGCAATCTGGCCGCTAAGCATTTTGGCGTTGCTTCCCGTCACCATAACGCGGTATTTGGAATCAGCGAGCCGTCGGACGAATTTTTCCCATCCCTCAATGTTCTGAATCTCATCCAAATACACCCAAGGCTTCTTTGGCCCGAACAACTCCTGATAACACTCAATGAATATGTTCAATTCATCAGCCTTGATTTCGGCAAGTCGCTCGTCCTCAAAATTGATGAACAGACAATCCTCAATGGTGGTTTGACCTGCTGCAACCCTTTCTTGAATGTCCTGATACAACAAATAGGATTTGCCCGCCCTACGAATGCCTACATTCACATAGCACATATTGTCTTCGTAAGAAAAAGGGCGGCGAATCAACTTCAATCGACTGATTTCCTGTTGCTTCTCCTTGATAATAGCTTTGATGACATTTTTTTTCATTGCAATATTTTGAATTATACTTTGCAAAAATATGAAATTATTTGAAACTATACTTCAAAATAATTTGAAAGTTGCGTTGGTTTATTACATTCCTTTAGCGGTTTTGTTATCGCATCATGGCGCGAGGGTCACTTGGTAAAGTGCTTTCCTGCGGTTGATGCCTGTGGGGTAGATGAAATACAGTATCCCGTCGTGGATGCGCAGCTGTTGTGCGAAGGGATAGCCGCTGAGGTCCATCACGGCTGTGGCGGTACCGGTCTCAAGGTCGATGCGCTTTAGGGTATAGATACCGTCGGTGACGAAGAAGGTGTAGAACTCCTTTCTGGCTGCGTCCACCATCATCTTCTGCTTCCAGCGGCGGTCGAGCTCCATCTTGCCGTTCCATTTGCGGTATTCGTGGAAAGTGAGGGGGTGACGTTCCAGTTCGTTGCCCACCGAATCAAAGATGATAGTCTCGTGGTCGGTGTAGGCGAAGACGTAGAACTTGTTGTCGATTTCGTATATGGGGTTATAGATGCGGCCTTTGGAAAAGGCGGCTAATTCTCCGGTCCGCAGTTGTAGCCAAATGTCATCGCGCCCCACCTCGTCCACGATGTAGCACAGCTGGTAAGGCTCCTCCTCGCTGTAATACCTGTGGCAGTAATAGCCCAGCTCCTTGTTATAATAGGAGTATTGTCCAGTTACGTAAACGCTTTCAGAAGCGGCCACCACGGGACCATATATGTTATGGAATCGCGTTAGCGACATTGGGATGCCGAGGTACATTTCATGCTCGTCTTCGCGTAGGGTGAAGCCCACCTTGTTCGCTTGATAGTCGCTGATAAGGTGGATTTCGTCGCGCATATCCTTGTAAATCTGTTTGTAGCGTGAAGAGATGGATAGCTCGTGCAAGGTGTCCATATAGAAGGAGAGGTGGAGCAGGGCGGAGTTGCGGCGGCGATAGACAATCATATAGATGCCATCGTCGCGGAGGGTGTAGTCGATGACGCTCATCACAGGGTTGTCGAAGACTTTGTGAGGGGCGTTGGCTTTTATTTCTACCTCAAGCAGTTCGTGGCTCTTGGTTTTCATGTTGACGGTCAGGTTTTTGCCGTTGAGGTCTTTCTCTCTGATGGTATAGTATGTGGGGTCAAAGACCATGTGGGCAAAACGGAGCCTTTCGCCCGCCTTGGCATGATAATAGGTGAAGCGGCCTTTCTCGTCGGTGACGGAAACCAGCAACGAGTCGCGCACATATACGCTCACATTCTCAATGGCCTTCCCGTTTTCGTCCTTGCAGTAGCCTTGCACGATAGTGCGCTCTTGAGCAGAAGCCGCACCTTGCATCATCAGTAAGGTAAAAAGCAAAGCGGAAATAATCTTTCTTGTTTTCATTTCAAATCTATTTTTGTCTCTTTCGGTGCAAAAATAGTATATTTTATCTGAATATAATGCCCTTTTATGGATAAATTAATGCGGTTGCTGTCGCTTTTTGTAGTTTTATTGCGATTTTTGCGTCTAATATATCAAATCAACCTAATCATGAACATTAACGAAAACCATACTGCTTCCGCCTGCAAGCCGCGCCTTTTCCGTTGGGCGCTTTGGTGGGGACTGGGCGTCGTGGTGGTATGCTTAGCCATCTTGATCGGCTATTCAATCGCCAATCCTGAATCGGCCGATGAACTGGGCGGCCCCCTTATGAATCAAATCTATGCGATGATCTACCAATTCGGCATCTGGCCTATCATGCTCTATATAGGTCTGTTGGGACCCATTGTCGAGGAGCTCAGCTTCCGCCTGTGGGGTAACGGTAAGCCATGGACGGGCATCGTTTCCCTTGTCCTCATGGCCCTTTGGAGCCTCAATGTCGGTTGGTGGCTTCCGCTGCTCGTGGTGGCTTGTGGCGTGACGATACTCATGGTCTTCCGTGACGACAAAACCAAGCGGCTCTTTGCCCTCATGCTGCTGTCGTCCGTTATCTTCGCCGTTGCCCATTTGGGAAATTATGAAGGCAACAAGTTCATCGTAATTGTCGGGGTAGTCCACAAACTTGGCTTTGGACTGGTGGCCTCCTATCTTGTTATCAATCACAACCTGCTGTGGTCCATGGGATTTCATGCCCTCAACAACGGCATCCTGGCCATTCCCCTTGGACTGGCATTCGGACAAGTGAGTAGTTCCGCCGTGACTATCGAAAACGGCTACTTCCAGTTGGAGGTTCGCCCCGTGTTGGTTCACAACGACAGCATTTGTGAAGAAAACAGGTTCTTTTTCGACACCGACACCAATTACTATTTCGGAAGCACGGCGAGTTTTGCCGAGCAGGCCTTGTATTATGAAGCAGGCCAAAAGGGCATTGTTCCTAGCGGCGACACAGTGAAATTCGTAACCGAAAGAGGCTATCCGAATTGCAGCTTCAAACTGATTTACAAGACACAGCCCTACAACCATCATGCCCTACTCGTCGCCATGGAGAATGCAAGGTTCATTGATATAGACACCACATACGACAGCGACAACCACACGACGGTGTTGAACATCAAGTCCACTTATGACCCGCTCCCAAAGGGGGATTAAAAAGCATCCGCCCAGCCCCTCCAAGGCTTTTGAACCTTTGGAGAAACCGGGCGGATGGATTTCAGCCGTCGGACTGGGTTTAGGAGTTGAAGCCGCCTCCGGATCCCTTCTTTCACCGTGTACTTAACTTTTGCCATGGTTGAAAATATTAGATTGGTTAATGAAAAAAAATTAGGGTCAAAAAAAAGGCCATTTTTCGTGAAGTATACTTGAGCAAAAACGGGGGGGGGATACCTGTGTGGTCATGCCCGTCATTCCATACCGTTGTCAGTTTTGCGTTCTGTGTTTCTGACCTCACCCCCTGACCCCCTCCACTGTGGAGAGGGGCAGGGGGGATGTGGGATGAGTATTGCAGGATGATAATAATGTTATCAAAGTAATTCCTATGTAAATGTGAAGTTTTACGTGGGCAAAAGTAGGGAAAATCTGGAAAATTCCACTGTCAGGTGTCATGAATCAAGCTGAATAGAATAGGAATCTTTGCCCTCTTGGTAAATGTTGGATACTGCAAATAAAGGAAGTATCTTGATGTGACGCTCCGTATCGTTTTCTTTTTTGTCTTTGTGGGTCAACTCCGAAAAGTTTTCCAACGAGCAACGGATGGCTTCCGTTAGATGCTTATGTTGCATAAACAAGAATAGACTCTTCATTTTCCCACTGACTCCCGCCTTACACTCAATAGGCATCACCTTCAGATTGCGGGCGATAATGTAATCTACCTCCGAACTTGTCCCCTCGTCGGTATTCTCCCAATAGTACAATTCGTGTTGTGTACGGGGATTATTGTACTTCACTATCTCCCAACCAAGCGCCATTTCTGTCAGCCCCCCCTTGTTCACCAAATCTTCAGCGGTACCGGAAATGATTAACTCTGTCAACTGTCGCGCCCCACCCAAATCCATATCAAGGATGCGTAGCAGCAAGCCACTGTCAAGATAAATGTATTTCCTGTACTTGTCGTTCACCTCCGTTCCAAGCGGGAGTCCATTAGCTGCTGTGTGGCTGACCCGCTTGATGATACCTGCGTCGCACAAGAGGCTTAGAGCTTTCTTCACATCTTCGGCCCGATAACCACCGTCCACCCTGCTATAGGTAAATTTGTTTCCTATTTGCATGACTACACTTTGGAGTGTGTTGCGAAGCAATATCGGATCAACCTTCTTGGCATATTTTTTAAAGTCGTCATAATAGGTCAGTTGAATATCATCAAGCTCCGACTGGCACTGGCGATAGTCGTGGGTCGTCGTCCAGGCGGCAACGCTGGCGGGCATGCCCCCTACCATCAGGAAGGTGCGGAAGTGATGAATGAGGTCGTTGTACAATGGCTCAAGCAATGGCTTTTCGGCATTTGCTTTCTGTTTAGCTTTCAACCAAGATGCTTTTCCTTCAGCTACCAAAAACTCATCGAATGAGAAAGGATAGACAAACAAGGAACGTATCCTACCCACGCCAAACGAAGGTAGTTCCTTGAGGGCGAATTCCAATAGCGACCCTGCAGCGATAACATGCAGCCCCGGGAAGTCTTCCTTAAACGACCAAAGGCTCATGATGGCATCGGCAGAATTTTGTATTTCGTCAAGAAAAAGAAGAGTCTTTCCGATTTCTACTGGAGTATTGTAAAGTATGCTTAAATGGTTTGCCAAATCGTGAACGTTGTGGAGTTTTTTGAAAACATCGATCATCTCGGGGCGCTTTTCAAAATTCACTTCAATGAAATATTCAAAAGTATCGCCTAAATGTTCCACAGCCCACGATTTTCCCACTTGTCGTGCTCCCCTAAGCAGGAGCGGTTTATGGATGGGGCTGTTCTTCCATTCAAGAAGTATGGCATCAATAGGTCTCTCTATATACATTTTAAATGTGTTTCTATGGATTGTTTCGTCTGCAAAAATAACACTTTCTGACAAAACCGAGAGGAAAAAATAGTTATTTTTTGATAAAACCGAGAGCAATAAACAGCTGTTTTCCGATAAAACCGAGAGGAATCAACCAAAATCAGAGCATCGAACCGAATTGAAGGTTTTTGACTACTATTCTAATACAATCTTCTGCGTCGCGCTGCCGATGGTGATGAGATATACTCCTCGGGGTAATGCCGATACAATAATCTCTTGGGTTCCGGCATTGAGGATGCCAGATTGTACAATTTGCCCCATGAGATTAGTGATGCTGTAGGTCTGTTTCGTAGGGCCAAATTCATCTATCCCATATCCAACAGGCACCAATTGCACATCCTGTACCAAGGTCTCTCCGTCGGCAACGGTCAAAGTGAAGGTTTTAGGATAATAGCCCTCTCGGGAATACATCACCTCGTAGGTGCCGCCTTTGACGGGACGATGATAGTCGCCCACAGGGAGGTGGCTGCTGACGGCAGAGCCGTGATGGTCGTGGTTGAGAATGGTGACCTCAGCCTCTAACGGCAGGCTGGTAACCGAGTCGGTCACTATGCCGTGAATCCCGTTGAGGCATTGCTCCATATAGCGCAACATGCTCTCGTGGTTGTATATCCAATACATGGGCATCAGCGAGGGATTAGGCGTGTAGGCGGTGGAACATTCAATGGTCACCTCGCGGCATTGGGCATAATAGTTCATGTAGTCCTGCCGGCTGCCATAGATGGGATACCACACATAACCGTTGACGATGCCGTTGTCGTAGATGCTCATATAGAGGGTATCGTGCTCGTGGGTCTGGTCGGCATATTCGTGACAGACCAACTGCCACCATTCGTCGTCAGGATGCAGCGGCTGGTAGGTGTCCCAGGGATAGTTCAGCACCTCTGAGCCACCGTGGAAGTTGGCCGCCATAGTGAAGGGGTATTGCTCGGCAAGTTCCATCATCAAAAGCGTCTCAGGCTGATACTCCTTGCCGTCGGGATGCGGACCGTTGTCGAAGTCGGGATAGTTGCGGTTCAGGTCTGCATTGTTGGCGTTGTTGCGGCGGGCACCAAAAACGGTGCTGTTGCCCCCATAATAGGTGCCGTCAGGATTGGTGCAGGGGGAGATGAAGATGTCGAGCTGGTCTATCAGCTCAAGGATGCGCGGGTCGTTGCTGGTGCAAAGCTCGTCAATGAGGCGGAGCATGAGCATCATGCCTGTCAACTCGTCGCCGTGCATGGTGGAAGTATAGAGGAACTTGGGCTTGCCGTCGGGATGTCCGTTGTTGATGCGGCAGAACATGAGCTTGCGCCCGCTGGCCAGTGTACCCAAATCGATGTACGTGCATCGCTCTGGATAATCCTCGGCATACCGTTTCATCATGTCCTGATAAGCCTCGTAGGTGGGATAGGCGTCCCAGTCGTAGGCTTCGCGGTCGGTGCCATCCCACATGGTGTAGTGTTCCAGCATGGATGGAGGCGTGAGAAGGGTGGGACGGTAGCCTTTGGCTAAGAGCTGTTGGTATTGTTCCTCATTGGCGTAGCAAATCAGAAGGTTACCTTCCATCTTATCGATGGAGCAGAGGCGTGTAAGCTGAGCGGCTTCTTCGCGATATTGGACGGGCAGGGAGAAAAAGTATTCCCCACGGGCGGCCATCAGAGCCTCAAGGTTGGTTTGGGCATGGGCACTTCCGAGGAACCATGCGAGAATCAAGAAGAATAGAATGCGTTTCATACGTAAGTGATTTGATGTTTGACGCAAAGATAAGCAGAAAACACATCTGTCAAGCGGGCGAGGAGGTGCTCAGAGCCAATGTCCCTACTTTTTTGGAATGTCTCTTTTGGTTTTTGTTGAGAATCAGCGAAGTAGTGATAGGTTCAAAATGGGCTTGTCCCTACTTTTTTATGATGATAAAGAGGGATGATTTCAAGTTTTTGTGTAATTTTGCAGCATCATGAACAAAAGGTGTGGTAATATTGAGCGAAGTGAGGACAAAAAGCGCGTCTTGTGGCGGCAGTTGGAACAACAGGGTTGCCTGTGGTCGTATGCCAAGAATCCGAATAGCATCGACGACAGCCTGCTTATTGAGAAAGCCTTGCTCTATTTAGAGTTTGAAGACCTATATAAACTATGTGAGTTATATCCCCTGAAGCAAATACAGCGTGTGTGGCGCGAGCGTTTGGTCTCGCAAGGCGATTATTACGGCATCATCAATTGGTTGCTTGCTGTCATGTTCTTTGATATCAAGAAACCCGACCAATACTTGAAACGATATGGAAAACCAAGAATGGTGACCAATGTTTTCCCTGATTGCAGAAAAGAGTTTCTTGGCAAAAACCAGATGCAAATCTTTGTGAATGGAAATGTGAAGCTATCGTTCTTCCGTCCGGAAAATGCCGTTCCAGAATTGGGGGAAGGCTTCGTTTACAACAACATCGTCACCCCCTCTTTGCAAGAACTGTTGGGAATGAAACTGTTCACTATTGCCGTTCGCAGTGCTTTTCGGGATTATTACGACATCTATGCTTTGTTGAGGGAAGGTTACGATTTGGCAAAAGGTGTTGAATATGCCGGCAAGTTTTCACGTCATACGATACACTCTAAATTCATATACAGCATTCTGCTGAACGAGAACTATTTCAACAAACCCGAGGGCTTTAATCTGCTTGAACCTAGATATGATGTCTCGACAACTGATATTGCAGAGTTTGTCAGGCAATATATTGAAGAACGAAACATCAAAATCAAGAAGTAAGTTTTTGTTGTCCGTAAACAACAAAACTCGAAAAAATCGCATTTTTATTGTTTTAAGACAATGAAACTACAACAATACAGCCCGAGAATCATTTCTCGGGCTGCATGCACAATATAATACAACTGTTTATTTCATCACAAATTTCCGTGAATCGCCTCCAATGCTGATGAAATACATTCCCTCGGGCAGGTTAGAAACATCAATCTGCATGGTTTCTGCTGTGATGTTGCCTGTCATCAGGTTTTGACCCATGAGGTTGCTGATGCGATAGGTTTGATTCAGAGACGCACGGCCGTGCGTCTCTACGAACAGGATTCCATTGGTGGGGTTAGGATAAACCGTCAAGGTCCCTGAGCTTGTCGAAGGGCCGTCCTCATCAACTTCATGCAAATCCTCATAGATGGCATCGCAGTCCTCGCCACCGTTGGTATAGACCAGCTCGTCCTCCACCCAGTAGCAGCGCAGACCTTCCACCCGGATGCCGTCTTCGTTGCTCATCAATTTCTCAGGGAAGAAGCTGGTGAGATGGCCAATGCCGCAGATGATGTCGCCGCTGAAGATGTCGTCGGGGTCGCTGATGGTGAGCATCCTGTAGTCTTGGCTCTTGAAGGTGACCATTTGCGCCACGTCCACATGCACGGTGATGCTCTGCGTGCCTACCTTGATTTCCCATTCGTCGCCCTCCTCGGCCTCGAAGTCATAAAGGGTAGTGAACTCACCCAATTCTTTGTTCCACCAGTATACCTTGCCGCCTTGCTCTTTGATATACTCGTGCGTCACCTCTTCACGCAAATCCTTGTCATAAAGCGTGTTGATTTTCACAAGGATATGCGTTGGCTCGTCTTGGACGATAGTGTCGCCCGCCTGATAGAGGTATTGGTAGGTGATGCTGCCGTTGTCGTTGAGGATTTCGTAGTACCATTCCATCCCAGCAGGGAAGTCCCCGCTTATCACCTCGGCCTCATTGATATGGATGCGATAATAGAAGTCCAAACCGTTATCAATCAAGATCTTTGAAGTGAAGGTAGCGGTGATTTCCTGACCAATATGAATGGTGTCATTGCCCACAAGGAACCAATCATCATAGTAGGGGTGTTCGTTGTCGAGATAATAAGTCTTTCCATTGGCCACGAAGGCAATCTCCAAACCTGGAACAGGAACGTATGAGGTGTATGGCATGGGTGCCCATTCGACTCTTCCTGTCAAGGTGGTTTCCTCTTGCGTATCCATCTCAACTAATTCGACGACATTCACCTCCTCTCCGGGCATATCAAAACGAAGGTGACGTATTCCTTTGATATCCACATGCATGCCTTCCCTGAAAATGTCGTTGTTGATAAACGAGTCTCTGTAGAGCTGGCCGTTGTGCATCAGATAAAAAGGACTTGGAAATGAAAAATCACCCCATAGATAAGTCAAAAAATGCTGATTCTCATCCTCCTCACAAGGACAGGAAAGGCAGGGCGGATTCCAATAATTTGTGGTAAGTGTACCATCATCCAATTGGAAGGTGTAATCCTTAAAAGGTTGGATATCGGCAAGTTCCATTCCATAAAACTGATTTGCATATTGGTCAATCATGATGTCGCAATGCCCGATGAAAGTAAGAAGGTCGGTGTTATAATAGGGAACGCCATTGAAAACCAGCGGCCAGTCCTGCTTTTCGCCATTGATGGTGATGTAATAGGATGTATAAGGCGGCTTGGGAAGACGGATTTTCACCTTGTCTTCTTCAGGATTAAGCATTGAGATGATTGCATCATAATATTGTGCCGTGGTCTGCTGAATATCAAGCACGTTTTGCGAATCACCCACATAGTCATGCATTTCTCTAATGGTACCAAACGCTCCAATTGTGGCACCCATAGGGATGGTATCGTAACGCACGATGAGTCGGCTCAAATCGGTGGGATCGGGACGAAAACCGTCCACCGTGACGGGATAGATATGATCGTTATCCACCCTAATGGCCTGCCCAGCGCCGTATGGATAATTTCCAAAAGCAAAAGCGTCTTGTAAAACAACGACTTCACCTTCGATGTAATGGATGTCGTTGGTGTTGAATATGCTTTTTTTGTACGCACCATGTCCATAGAAATATAAGTGTCCGTCGCGGCCTTTATAAATGGAGCCGTCGCCCAAGCCGCCTGGTGCAGGCGAATAGAGTGGCAGCGCCTCGCCGTATTCATAGAAGGTCTCACCATGGTCGGCTGAATAGCGCAACACTGTGTAATTGTAACCATCATCGCCCACATTGTGAAGGTCATAGATGATGCCGTTGTCGGCAACCGTGAACCTATCGTCAGGAACGAGATATAAGCCGGATTGTTGCTGGAATTGTCCGTAACCGCCAGCCACCACATTGCCTTCGGGATCCAAC
>CAMYYB010000079.1 GCA_947303335.1 uncultured Bacteroidales bacterium
GTGGCCAGATGGCTCCTACCACCCTCGTGGGCATGAAGACCGCCACCACGCCTTACGGCCGTATGCCTCAGTGGCCCGACGGAACCCCGAACAACGGTTTCCCGCTCCAGATCACCCAACTGCTGGCCCAGCTGCCCGGCACGCGCTATGTCACCCGTCAGGCTGTGTTCAGCGCCGCCGCCGTGCGTAACTGCAAGAAGGCCATCAAGAAGGCTTTCCAGAACCAGATTGAGAACAAGAACGGCGTGAACTTCGTTGAAATCGTGTCGAACTGCAACTCCAACTGGAAGATGAGCGCCGTCGATGCCAACAAGTGGCTGCAAGACAACATGCTGCCCGTCTATCCTCTGGGCGACCTCAAGGACAACTTCGAGCTGATTAACAAATAACTAAAACCTACAAAGCAATGACAGAAGAAATTATTATAGCCGGTTTCGGCGGACAAGGTGTCTTGTCAATGGGTAAGATCCTTGCTTACAGTGGTATCATGCAGGACAAGGAAGTCAGCTGGATGCCTTCATACGGCCCCGAGATGCGTGGCGGTACGGCCAACGTGACCGTCATCGTCAGCGACGAGCGCGTGTGCTCCCCCATCCTCAACGCTTTCGACACTGCCGTCATTCTGAATCAGCAGTCACTCGACAAGTTTGAGGACAAGGTGAAGCCCGGTGGCTACCTCATCTACGACCCCAACGGCATCACGAAGAAGCCCACCCGCAAGGACATCCACATCTACAGCATCGAGGGCGCACAACTCGCCTCCGACATGGGCAACAGCAAGGTGTTCAACATGATTATCCTGGGTGCTTTCCTGAAGGTGCGCCCCATCATCGACAACAAGAACGTCGAAGAGGGTCTGCGTCACAGCCTGCCGGAGCGTGCCCACAAGCTCATCCCGCTGAACATGCAGGCCGTCCAGGTCGGTATGGACAACATCAAGGCTGAGAATTAATTTATCGGGATTTCCGAACAATGCAAAAGCCGCTCCATTAGGGCGGCTTTTGCTGTATAATTTTGCCAAATCCATCGAAAAAACAACCAATTTGGCAAAATAGCGTATAATAATCTTGCCAAATTGATTCTTTTCACTACCTTTGCGGCAGAATTAGAAACAAAAACTCATGCAGAAAATCATTGGACGAGTAGCGGAAAAGGCAGAACTAAAGAGATTATTTGAGTCTGGGAAACCAGAACTTGTCGTAGTTTATGGTCGTCGCCGCGTCGGAAAGACATTCCTCATCCGAGAGTTTTTTGAGGGACAATTTGCGTTCTATCATACTGGACTTTCTCAGCAAGAGATGGACATGAGCCACCAAAAGGACAGCCAGTTACAAAATTTCGCATCGTCATTGCGGCGATATGGCAAGACTGGACAAGGTACACCGAAGGACTGGCTAACGGCTTTCGACAGTTTACAAGCGCTATTGGAAGAGAGAATGGAGTCAGAGCCGAGCCAAAGGCAGGTCGTATTCATCGACGAACTACCGTGGATGGACACCCCTCGTTCCGGCTTTCTATCAGCATTGGAGCATTTTTGGAACGGATGGGGCACAGGGCAAACTAGTCTGATGTTAATTGTATGCGGCTCAGCAACAGCATGGATTTCCGATCACTTGCTTCACGACAAAGGCGGTCTCTATGGAAGAAAAACATGTGAAATCAAACTACATCCTTTCACATTGAACGAAGCAGAACAATATTACAAGGAGCAAGGCATTGAACTGGATCGCTATGCACAGATGCAACTATACATGATGCTTGGCGGGATACCCTATTATATGTCCTTTGTACGTAAAGGCGACAGCGTGGAACAGACTATCGTGAATCTCTTTATAGGCCGTGATGCAAAATTGTCTGGCGAACTGGAACAATTATTCGTTTCACTGTTTACCAATCATCAAGAGTGTATGAGTGTTATACACTTCCTTTCCACTCGCAAAACAGGCTTTACCCGCAAGGAGATTGCGAAAAAGACGGGACTCCCCTATGGTGGCGGGCTCACAAAAACGCTTAAGGCTTTGACAGAGAGCGACTTTATTCAGCGATATGATTATTACGGCCTTCCAACAAAAGAAGAACGCTACCGACTTATCGATTTCTTCTCGCTCTTTGCCTTGACCCTACTCGAAAAACAGACCAAACCTGATGCCGAAGTATGGAAAGGACCTTTTGACAAAAGAGCAATGGACACATGGTATGCCTTTGCCTTCGAGACTCTATGCTGGAACCATATCCCTCAAATCAAAAAAGCCCTTGGAATAGCAGCTGTTCAAACAGTCGAATTTTCATGGAGAGCAGAAGCCTCTGACGAATATCCTGGAGCGCAGATCGACCTTATCATCCGCCGGGCAGACCGAATCGTAAATCTTTGTGAAATGAAGTTCAGTATCAGTGAATATCTAATTGACAAATCGGATGATGCCAGCCTACGCAACAAGATTGCCACCTATCAACGACTTACGGGATGCAAAGAAAGCATTCACCCTATCATTGTCACGACATACGGACTTGTAACCAATAAGTACAGCCACTACATCCAAAAGGTTGTCACTATGGACAATCTGTTTGAGGACATATAACCCCTCCAAAATTCATGTATGGTTAGCTTTATTCCACCAAAAACCGTATTTTTGCAGGTACAAAGTAATGAAAACACCTATTAATATAATACTACTTTTTCTGGCGTTGGCATTGGCAAATTTGGTTCATGCCCAAAGCTATTCCAACGACTTCGAGAACGGCTACACTTGGTATCCGCCTTGGTCGAATTTGCGTCTGATGGCCGACAGCACCGAAGCGGGTGTCAACCATGTCTGCCTCTGCGACTCTATCCACGAATACGGATTAGGCTTCTCCATCGAGGCGGGAAAGATGTATCCTCGCCAAAATATCAATTGCAAATATGCGTTCATGTTCAAGGCGAGTCAAGAGACCCAAGCCGAAATTGTATTCAGCATTGATGACGATAGCGGCAACCGCTACTGGTGCGCCTATCCTCTTCGAAACTATGCGAACGACACCGACGAATGGTCACAAGCCAGCTTAGACCTCAACTTCCCCGCCGACTATTTCAACAGCAGCAGCAAACTGAAATCCTTCATCTGGAACGATGGGTGGGAAAGGCTGGTCTTCGATGATGCCCAGTTGGAGGTTGTGCCTTGGGAATATAGCTTCCTGCCCAAAATCGACAGCCTTGTGAGGAAAGACTCCAACTCCGAAAGTTGCTTTGTGTTGAGGGAAGACCCCTACGACCCCGAAAGTGCCCCTATCACCTACCCCATCGGAATGCTCGAAGAATACTTCATTGACAAAGATACCATCAGCAAATTCAGTCTTTTTGTCCAAGACAATACTCTTAGTAACTACATAGATCGAGCACACGTCCAATCCGATATTAGTTCAACCTCAATTACAGTCTTCAACTCCGGAAATAAATCAGAACACGAGAGAAGAATTGCTGTAAACTGCGTAACCGCGCAAACTTGCAAGGTTTTGAGGCAAACACTAGTCATTCCTTTCGTTGACAGCACCTTGACTGTCTATCGCCGCAACCTTCATGTCGACACTACGGCGTTCCAATCCGAGTACTATCTCGACAGAGAAGGGTTCACAATAGGCGAAGGCTCACGCAGTTTCACGCTCTATCATCCTACCAATGTATCATCCATACAACTCGACGCCACCCGTCGCATTGCTTATATTAATCTGGACTATTGGAGAGACCATCCCTTGATTCATTACCCGCTTTGCGACACTATCGAGGACTATTTTGAGGATATTTCATTCCAAGACCAACAAGTTGACCGGACAGAAAACCAAAACATTCTACAAGGAGATATACTTTGTTCGCATTCTTTTATTTTCAATATCGGAGACAGCATCCATGACCTCCCCCGCCTCATGCCCGTTTGGGACGGCTACCAATCGGCCTTCATCTTCACCGAACACGCCGACTGGACTGACATAAGAACCCACCGTGCCGTACTCTTTGGAAACGAGAACATTACCCAACCCGAAGCGGCCACAGGCGGTTTCTGCCATTACGGCATCCCCGTTACGAAGAGCGTGTTCTACTGGAATCCCGACCACATCACCAACGCAGAGACCAGCAAGGGACTCTTCGCAGGAGAAGTGGCTACCCTCAAGACGGACAGGGAGTTCTTCAAACTCCTGAAACGCCTCAAGAAAGAGGGATTTGAGATTTGCCTGCACTCGCCTGAAATCTACACCACCATCCCGAGCGAATTTCCGAAAGCTATGCGTTTCATGAAACGGCACTTCGGCACCAATAGCTGGATTGACCATGGCTACAACAACGGTCCTGAGAAGAACCGCGAGGACATGGTTTGCGACGGCCTCCTTCCCGACTCGCCCCAATACGCCGCCGAGCTGTGGAAGAAAAACGGAGTGCGCTACCTTTGGAATGCCTATTACGAGGAAAACCGCATGGAGCGGTACCACTTCGACAGCCATTTCGTGCAGCCCTACGACGGCTTCGGGGACGCCTTGCCCAATCGACAAATCACTACTTTGCCTAACAGCGGCATGGACTTCCTGTTGTGGTCGACACCCTCCACGCTTGAAGTGAACGATGACCGCGATTGGTATTACTATTTTGACTCGACACGATTACAAAGGCTGGTCGACAATCATAACGTCTTCATCACCCATGTCTATCCCGCCTGGAGCGACCCCTATCGCGGCTTCTGGCAGTACGACGAGGACAGTACCGCCGTAGCCATGCCTGGCTTCAACTTCGCGCTGAGCCAACTTGCCCATTTCCGTGATGAGAAGAAAATCCTGCCTACCACCATCGAGAAGTACCTCAGCTATTACGAGAGCCTGCTTAAAGTTGATTACCAAATCATTGACGACCATACCATCAGACTCACCAATCACGGGGAAAGCATTGAAGGCCTGACCCTGCTTTGCACCAATCCCATTATCGTGGAAGGCAAGCCCATCGATTTCCGCAAAGTCGAGGAAGGCTACTTGGTGTGGTTCGACCTGAAGAAAAACGAAACCGTAACCATAAAACACAGAGAATGAAAAGACTATCCATATTTGTCAGCGGCAACGGCACCAACCTGCAACGCATTGCCGAGTATTTCTCCAATAATCCTGAAGTTGAAATCGCCAACGTGGTATGCAATAATCCCAAGGCTTACTCCATCGAGCGGGCAAAGAACCTGGGCATCCCGCTGCGGATGATAACCCTTCAGGACTTCAAGAGCGAGGCCTTCATCAAGGAGCTGCAAGACCTTCACGTCGACCTCATCGTATTAGCGGGTTTCCTTTGGAAGATTCCAGAGGGGCTGGTCAAGGCCTTCCCGAAGCGCATCGTCAACATCCACCCCGCCCTGCTGCCCAAATATGGCGGCAAAGGATTCTACGGCGAACATGTACACGAAGCCGTGGTGGCAGCCAAAGAAGCCCAGTCCGGCATTACTGTCCACTATGTCAACGAATTGTACGACAGCGGCGAGATTATCCTTCAGGCCCATGTCAGCTTAGATGAAAACGAGACACCTGACTCTTTGGCAGCCAAAATCCACCAGTTAGAGCAGGCATATTTCCCTGTGGCGATAGAGTATGTGTTAAGGTCACAAAACTGACTACACAACCTGTTGCTTCAACCAAGCCGCGAAAATCGGGTCCTGTATTTCGGTTTTGCCACCTGGAAGCACATCTATCAGGTCACGCTGCAATAGCGCATTGCGCAGATTCTTTATGTTAGCAGAAGTGCCCAGTTCGTATTGTGTAAGTGTCGTGTTTGAGGAGAAATTCTCCACACCATCCACCACCGCATGAAGGAAGTTGATTTGCTTGAGTGTCAGCGAATCAAGCAAGTTACTGAAAAGCAGCCTCATTTGGTCAATGATATTCTCATGCGCCACTTCAACTATTTCCGCCATACAAGTCTTGTCTGTGCGCAACCACACTTGATGTGAAAGTTGTTGCACATAATAAGGATGCTTATCCACTTTTCGGACAATTTTTGCGGCCAAGTCATTGGAAATCACCTTCCCCGTCTTCTTGAACTGCCGTGTTATATAAGGTATCCAGTCCGCCTCAGCAATTTTGTCGAGAAACATGAGATCCCCGAACTTGTAGAACGGCATTTCGTAGTTGCCAAAAATGTCTAACAGCATGTGACGTTTACTTCCGTAAAGACAATAACAGACAGAATTATGCAACTGCCAGTGAGACCGCAACTTACGCTGAAATGCCAGAGAATCAGCAAAATTACCCACATTTTGGAACTCATCAATGCAAATAATGAATTTCTTGCCTTTTTCCTCCGCAATGCGCTGTGGCAGGTCTAGAATTTCGTCCTCTGAATACTGCACTTCCTTGAAATTGAAGCCGAAAGTCACCTCATAGGATTGACTACCCTCTCCAACTGAAATTTTTGGTCCCACAGAGCCAATGTGTTTTTTCATCAACGCGACCCATTCCTCCAACTTCGAAGTCGAGGCTTGCAATACAGCATTGACGTATGTCTTGTAAAACTGTTCCTCTGTGCGGCAGTTGAAAATATCAATTCGAGCCGCATAGCAGCCTTTTTCTTTCACAAGCATTTCCAAGGTTTTGTTCACAAGCGAGGTTTTTCCCCAACGGCGCGGCGAAATAATAGTTGTATTCACCAAGCCTTTGAAGTTGCAAAGAAGTTGTTTCGTTTCTTGCTCTCTATCAATAAAGAACTCATTTTCAGCTATTTTTCCATAAATAAACGGACTATCCATAGCGCAAAATCATTTATTACACGCTGCAAATGTAATTATTTTATTTGAAATAGAACGATTTGAAATAAAATAATTTGAAATCATTTGATTTGAAATAGATTGATTTGAAACCATTTTATTTCATGGTAAAAAAGTTCATAAAAATCTCCGCTTTGCTTGATTTTGGCAGAGTGATGGGGTTGTTTTGCATCGAAATCAAAACAGCACCGCTATGGACAATAAGAAATCACATTACCTCGTGCATGGGCTGTTCTGGAAAGGACAAATGCACAACGCGAACCATCACGAAGCAAAGAAAGATAACTTTTGCTGCATCAACAAAACCTTTGACGATGCCGACCTCAGCATGGCACGAAAGGAAGCCTTTGCCTATTATCAAAGCCTGATTGATGTACTTTACGAGGCTTTTGGCGATAGTTACACGACTGACCAACAAGCTCGTATTGACCTTCAAACCTTCCTTAACGCAGGTTGTACCCAATCAAAAACCCGCATCGGAAAGATGACTTTTGATGACAACCTTTTCAACGAAATCGCAGTCTACTGGGTGAACAGGACAGAGAAAAGACTGATTCACGGCATCTGGTACCGACCCAAAGACGAACAGCATCAGCTTGATGAACGACTTGCCACGACAAGTGGCAACCTCATCAAAGAACATGAATACTATGAACGCCACCATCTTACCATTGAGGGCGAAACACTCTGCGACATGACCGACCTCAACCTTGGTTTCCAATTTGTCCTGCCCACACCTTTTGATTGGGATGGCCTTGCCGAGGACAATCTTACAAAGGAAACGCCATTGCTCCACTATCTGAGCCAACCATAAACCAAGCAGACGATGAACACCAAAGAAGCATTTGAAGACCCTCGTATCGTGATGCTGGAAGAAATCATCTTGGATGAGTACGAGCACGGGAAACAAGCCGAAGCGGAAGCTATCATCAAGAATGCACTACACCATCGATGGATGATTCTGCGCGAGCTGATGCAGTACGACGAGGAGAGCAAAAAGCTACTGTCGAATTTCAACGACAGGATAAAGGCAGCAGCCACTGCCCTTTTCAACAAGACGAAATCCATTCATGAGGGCATGATGAAACTCTATGATGGCAACGGAGACCTTGAAGTTGAAGGGAAACTGAAGTTGGGTTATAACTACCCTACCGCACATCCCGTCCAGACCGAGCGAGCGGAAACGATGTGGGAAGTGATGACCCAAGGCGGCTATAACCGCATGTATTCCACAGAAGGCTGCTCGTGGAGCCTGAGATGGGACCAAAATGGAATCATGTCGGCGCACGAAAGCCTTGAAGCATGGCTCGGCATGGCCGACGAAAACGACAACTGGAACGAGGGCCTGGATTACGAATGGTCGAAGGACATGCACCTTGTTTATCGGTAGTGTTTCAACAAGAGTGTCCTAAGTCTGCAGACTTCAGGGATGCGGTGCAAAAACAGGCACTCGAGTCAAAACATCGATTGACTCGAGTCATTCGATGAAATCACTCGAGTGAAGCAAAAAAATGACCTGTGAAGATACGCCTCTTTGCTTTTATGAACAGCTTCAAAATATGAAGGAAGCGGCTATAGCGGTTACTGGTTTTTTCTCCCCATTTAATTATCTTTTTCGCAACTCAAACCCCAATCTGAGGTGGGCTGATGGAGTCAGAACCCAAGGTTTTTTTTACAGGCTGCCCAGAAGTGACAACCAAAATCAGCGAACTACACTCTGCCTTTGAGCGACGTTTCCTCTACAAAATCAATTTTCACAAGCCAGACCTTGCCACACGACTCCACATCTGGCAAAGCATGATGCCTAATCTTGCTAAAAGCGATGTGGCCGTTCTTGCTGAACGCTACGACTTCAGTGGCGGCCAAATGGAAAATATCACGAGAAAAGCCACCGTCGAGCATATCCTGACCGGCCAAATGCCAAGCCTGGAAACGCTCACCGGCCTTTGCGAATGTGGAGCCAGAGCTGAAGGTAGAAGAAATCCTCGTCAAAGCCGACAAAGACCAAAGCAACTTCCTGAAAGGTTTGCCCTTGCACCAAAGCCAGCGAATCGTAGAAGAAACCGACGATTATTCCATCTTCTCATGGCGGCTGAAACCTTCATACGACTTTATCCAGCAACTGCTTACGATGAACGCACATATTGAGGTACTGAAGCCGATTTCGTTGAGGGAAAAGATGAAAGGATTGCTTGAAGAGTTGCTGTCAAAATATTGAAAAAAACTGGATTTTTATGCAAATCATAAAATCGAATTTGTATTTTTGCATAAAATTTCGGTTATGATTGAACGTTCTATAGAAGAAAAGCTGCGGCAGATGACGACCAAATTCCCTGTCGTCACGCTGACTGGCACACGCCAATGCGGGAAATCCACCTTGCTAAAACAACGATTTAACGAGTTCAAATACATATCGTTAGAAGATTTAGACCGTCGCCAGTTCGCTATTGATGACCCACGCGGCTTCCTAATGAACTTCGGCACACCTTTAATCATTGACGAGGCACAATACGCTCCCGACCTGTTTTCCTATATACAGACACGCGTTGATGAGAAAAACGAAACGGGGATGTATATCCTCTCTGGTTCCCACAACTTCTTGTTGATGGAACGCATCTCTCAAAGTCTTGCCGGACGCACGGCGATATTGAAGATGGCCCCCTTTTCGATCAATGAATTGCGGCAAGCCTCAATATTACCAAATAACCTGAACGATTGGCTGATAACGGGTGGCTATCCGCGTATTTACGACAAAGCAATCGCGCCCATTGATTTCTTTCCCAATTATATCCAGACCTATCTCGAACGCGATGTACGACTGCTGCGCAACATCAGCGACATGTCGCAATTTGTACGCTTCCTCAAACTCTGCGCAGGTCGTGTGGCGCAACTACTCAATGTGGCTTCATTGGCCTCTGAATGTGGAATTTCCGTGCCTACCGCCAACGCTTGGCTGTCCATTTTGGAAACAAGTTACACCATTTTCCTGCTGAAACCTTACTACAGAAACTTCAACAAACGCCTCATAAAATCGCCAAAACTGTATTTCTGCGACACAGGATTAGCTGCCTCGCTTTTAGGTTTGGAAAACTCGCACCAAATGGAAACTCATTACCTGCGCGGCGAACTCTTTGAAAACATGGTCATTGCGGAATCTGTGAAACGGTCTTACTCCCAAGGACGAGAGCCCAATCTCTACTTCTGGCGCGACAGCAACAATGAGGAGGTTGACTTACTTTCGGAGCAAGGCACGACTTTGGATTGTTACGAAATCAAATCGGCGGCAACCATGCACAGCGACCATTTTTCCTCGCTGAAAACTTTTGCCAAGCAAGCCCAATTGGACACCAATCGACTCCATGTGGTTTACGGCGGTGAGCAGGACATCCAAACCTCAAACGGCAATTACATTTCATGGAAGAACCTATAGATTTTATGCAAATCATAAAATATGATTTTCAGATTTACATAAAACAAGAGTACAAAAGAAGGAGAGCCATACGGTTCTCCTTCTCCTTATCAGTTTAAATTTCAAAATTTTTACTCCGTAGGCAGAGCCTTAAACCCGTTACCCATGATTTCCGAACTTTCAATCACGTTGACGAAAGCATTCGGGTCGAGGAAACGAAGGTTGGCTTTCAGCTTCACCAAGTCGCTACGGTTTAAGGTCACATAAATCATCTTGCGCTCAGCACCTTGGTAGAGGCCGCTTCCTGCAAAGACCGTGCCGCTGCGGTCCAGGTCCTTGATGATGAAGTCGCGTACCTCTTCAATCTTGTCGGTCACGATGAAGGCGGTCTTGTAACTCTTCACGCCTTCCACCACGAGGTCGATAATCTTGCTTTCGATGAAGATGAGGATAATGGAATAGATAGGCAAGCGGATATCCTCAAAAGCCACGAGGGTGGTCAGCGAGATGATGCTGTCCACAATAAGCACCAGCGTGCCGAGGCTAATCTTGGTGTATTTATGGACAATCATAGCGATGATGTCAGAGCCTCCTGAGGTGGCTCCCGAACGGAAGATGACACCGATGGCCACGCCATAGATAAGACCGGCGACCACTGTGTTCAGGAAGAAGTCGGGCATGAAGTAACGTTGCACCTCACCGTCCATAAAGAACAACGACGACTGCAGCTCCGTGTCGAAGAACGCACCATCATGGATGACAGGCGCATAGCCCCACCAGGTTTCAACAATATATGTAAACACCGGTATAAGGATAACCGAGATAATCGTCTTGATGCCAAACTTGGGCCCCAGTATGATGGTGCCGATGATGAGCAAAGGGATGTCCATGCAAATGCCTGCCAGAGAAATCTTCCATCCCCACAGGGCGTTGAACACGTTAGCCAAACCATACACACCGC
>CAMYYB010000080.1 GCA_947303335.1 uncultured Bacteroidales bacterium
CTTGTAGCGGATGTGATTCTTCACATAGTCCGACTTGATGTTGGGTATTTCGCTGTTGATGGCATTCTGGATGGAGTCCAGATAACGCACCTGCCGTCCGCGATAGATCTGGTTGAAATGCTCGATGAGGTAGCTGTTGATGATTTCTTCGGAGAGGATGACTTGACGATAAAGCCCCTGGTCGGAGGCACGCTTCACGCGTATGGTGGGCAATTCTTTTTCAAAATAGGAGACTGTCTCTTGCGGCTCAGGCACGATGATTTCGATGTCGTAGTTGGCCTTGGGGGTTAGGATGAGGTCGACGTACTCTAAACCCACATAGATTCTCGCAGGGAGTATTTGTTTTATGTTGCCTTCAAGGATGAAGTGCCCCTTGTCGTCGGTTTTCCCTTGGTCGAGGAGGATGCCGGTTTCGTTGATGAGGTCTTCGTAAGCAAAAAGCCTAATCAGCGTGTTGGTCTTGTTGCTCCTTCCTGTAATCGTCACATTCTGAGCACTTGCCGTGAGGAAGAGCAGTGAAAAAAGCAGTGTAACAATCCTTCGTTTCATGTACTGAAAACGAGAAAGAGGCGGAATTATTGCTTTTCGGGCAACTTCACCTCGTCAGGCAAAAACTTGGAAGTGTCGCCGCCGTTCTTGTAGATGTCGCGGACGACGCTCGACGAAACGCCCACCAACTCGCTCTCGGTGAGGAGGAAGATGGTCTCCAGCTCGGGATGCAAACGCTTGTTGGCATGCCCGATCATGTTCTCATACTCGAAGTCGCTGCCGCAACGCAGACCACGTATGATGGTACGGGCACCCACTTTCTTGCAGAAGTCGGCGGTGAGGCCTTCGTAACTCTCCACCTTCACCTGTGGGAAGTCGGCAAAGACGGCCTTGCACCAAGCAATGCGGTCTTGCAACTCAAAAGTGGAGCGTTTTTCCATGTTGATGCCGACGGCGACATAGATTTCGTCGAACATGTGAAGGGCGCGCAATACGATGGAACGGTGACCCAAGGTGATGGGGTCGAAGGAACCGGGGAATACGGCTATTCTTTTCATTTCGTTGAATTTACATTTTAGTTTCGGGCCCTTCGACAGGCTCAGGGGCCCTTAGCAATCTGCAAGGTTAAGGTCGTTGAGCCTGTCGAAACGCCGCCACAAAAGTATCACTTTGTCACGATTTGGCGCAATTCTTTCCCAAGAATTTCGCTGATGGAGCGGAAGGTATTTTTCAAGAAGCCGTCAATCTCTTCATTACCAATCAGTTTTATCTCGGTGATTCCTTCCTCGGTCTGTGGCTTTGGCTGAATGTCCTGCGTAGTGCTCATCAAGTACCAATAGGTTTGTTTCAAAGTCCACTGCTCATGCTCCAAATAGCAATGCCAGGTTGATGGTAAGGCTTTGATAATTTGTAAGTTACCGATTCCAGTCTCTTCCTCGACTTCACGCAAAGCCGCCACCTCGGGCGTCTCTCCTTGTTCAATATGACCCTTGGGCAAGTCGGGGATGCCTTTGCGTAAGATGCTGACGTATTTTCCGTCTTTCACGACAACACCACCAGCCGCAGGTGCCATCCTGAAGGTCTCTTTCAGGGCACCGGCAACGGCGTTTTCGCCTACTTCATGGATGAAAGTGTCGCCAGGGTCGCGGTCATCGAGCCATTCTGGAAAAAAATCACACAGGAGCTCGGCATCGTATCTGTCAGATTCTTGGAGTGTTGCGTCGAATTTCAAGGAATTGCTCTCGATTTTCGGAAAAATCAGGGCTTTGTTTTCATGAAAAATCTTGTACATTTGCAGTCAGATTTTGGTTGCTTTCAAGCGACAAAGATACACATTTTCGTTCCGACTAAGCTCATTTATCATGAAATACGACGATTCAGCATTGACTTTGGCTCTACACCTGCTTCAGATTAGAGCCGTGAAACTCAGCCCAAAAGCGCCTTTTACCTGGGCATCAGGTTTGAAAAGCCCCATTTATTGTGACAATCGTGTCACGCTTTCCTATCCTGCCGTGAGGACCTATATCCGCCAGCAGTTTGTGGAGAAAATCATGCAAAACTACGGCAAGCCCGATGTGATTGCAGGCGTGGCCACAGGTGGCATCGCTCAAGGTGCCTTGGTGGCACAAGAAATGGGTCTGCCTTTCGTGTATGTGCGCTCCGAGAAGAAGTCGCATGGCATGCAGAACCAGATAGAAGGTGTCATCAATGCGGGTCAGTCGGTGGTGGTCATCGAAGACTTGGTCTCCACGGGCAAGTCGAGCCTCTTGGCGGTCGATGCCTTGCGCGAGGTGGGGGCAGAGGTGAAAGGCATGGTGGCTATTTTCACCTACCAGATGGAACTCGCTAAGAAAAACTTTGAGGAAAAAGGTTGCCAGTTGGTCACCTTGTCAAACTATGAGACGTTGATCCAAAAAGCTGTGGAGGAGAAATACGTCACCGAAGAGGATGTGCAGTCCCTGAAGGAATGGCGCAAAGACCAGCAGGCCTGGAGCGACCGCTGGAATTAAACCAAAAACTTGATTTGCTTGATTTCGTAGCAATGCAACTTCTGTTGCTCGTCAAGGAGTTGCAACCGTCCAAAAGCGTCTATTCCAGTCATGAAAAGTCGCAGGGTTTTCCCTTCGACTTCATAGTCCGCCCAGGTGTGGTAGCGGAATAGTCTTTTCAGATAGTCTTGCTCAATAGAGGTGGGGTCACTCTTCAGTAACTCCACCTTTAATAATATATGCTCCGCGATTTGCTCCATCAGCGGTTGCAAATCGTAGGTCTTTCCCGTGATCATTTTCAGCGAGATTGGGTGTGTGGGCCAATCCTGAAATTGCATTTGGTTGACATTCAGTCCGATGCCGATGATGGAGACATCCATCATATTGGCCTTAATGGTGCTGTTGATGAGGATGCCAGCCATCTTGCGGTTCTGATAATAGATGTCGTTTGGCCATTTGATGCTGAGTTTCTCGACAGGTAACAATTTGTCTAACACCTCAACAATGCCCAACGGCACAACCTCTGAAAGCAGGAATTGTCGTTCGGCGGGCAAAAAGCTCATGTCCACAGCCAAAGAGAAAGTGAGGTTCTTTCCAACCTCACTTTCCCATCCGTTACTGCCCATGCCTTTGCCTGCGGTTTGCTCGTCGGCGCTGACTACCCAATTGCGGATGTCGCACTCCGATTGCTGCCTTTGCAGATAGGCATTGGTGGAGTCGGTTTGCTCTAAATGAATGTAATTGAGCATTATTTCACAACGATTCTCGTGCTCTCGTTTCCAACCTTCACGGCGTAGATGCCGGCACCAAACTGCTTCATGTCGATTTGAAGTTCACCGCTGCATTGACTTTCGAAGATGCGCTGTCCTGCCATATTATAAATGGTGACGCACTGCTCGCCTTGGCTGATGACGTTGATGACGCCCTCGGTCGGGTTGGGGTAGATGCTTGTTGTATGGATGTAGCCTTCTTCCACTTCCACGGCTACTTCATAGGAGAACTCGTTGCTTTCGCTGCTGCCAAAGCTGCTGCCTGAGAAGAGCGTCGTGCCACCTGCCTTCAAACCGTAGAGACCGCCCGTGGTGAATCCGTCGCCGCCGGCATCATAGATGGTGAAGTCGAAGCAACCGTCGCCCGTGATTTCAAGGGTTTCGTTGTACATGTGGTTGGCCTGGTCGTAAGGACCGCCTTCAAGGACGACTTCGCCTGTCGAAAGGTTGGTCACTTTCCAAGTGGTCTCCTGGGGGTTGCTGTCGGTGCGGATGCTGAGCTTCAGCACTTTGGCGACGTTTTCAGGCGCACCTATGATGTCGAAAGTGGCAATGTCGTTCATGGGAGCCTCATCGCTGCCGCCGTTGATGCTTTTGATTCTCACTTCCAGCAGGTTGTCGTCTTCGACCACAAAACTGATAGGTCCCAAATCGATAGCGGTGCTTTCGAAGATGGAAAGGTTGCCACTCCAGTCCACGGTTTTCAGCGATTCGCCGTTGACCACGACTTCCAACTCGGCGGAGGTCAAGTCGTTGCTGCCGTTGTTGGTCAGGATGACTTTGGGCTCGGCTTCACCACTGCAGTTGGTGCGCTTTACATTGCTGATATCACTCACCATGGCTTCGTTGGCGTAGAAAGGCTCGATGCTTTCGCTTGATTTGCAAGCCTGATACACTTCTTTCGTGCCTTGGTTCTGTATCCAGGCGATGGCGTCAAGTTGGCTCATGTCGTAGATGTTGGCCAACTCCCAGCTGAAGGTGTAAGCGAAGTAGTCGCCGGGCTCCACATCGCCAATATAGGTGCCTGATGCGGCGGGCAGGAGCTTCTTCATCACGCTGTAGAAGTCCTTCTCACCGTTGGGTCCGGGGGCGGAATTGAAGTGGATGGCCTTTTCGATGACGCCCACATAGAGTCTCACGTTGCCTTGGATGGAGGCCGAGGAACGACCCATCACATGGACGGTGATGGTGTTGGCTGTCTGGTCTATTTCGTAGGAAAGACGCATCTCGAAAGGCGATTCGATGTTTAGCCAGTTGTTGACCATGTTTTGGCTTAATCCGTTAGGGGTGCTGCCGAATCGGATGCCGTCGACGACCGTGTGAGGCACGGCATTGACACCGTAGACACCTTTACGTGAGTCGTTGTCGGCAGTGTTGTGCAGATACATGGGGTCGGTGGCCGAGGGCCAGCTCATGTGATACTTGATGGCGGCCACGCGGTCGGCATTGGCATCGATGAGTGCATCAAGGGCAGGATTTTGTTGGGCACAAGGACCGCAACCCGTGTTGGTAAAGCATTCGAACAATAGGATTCGTTCGTTCTGTGCGTTGGTTTTTAAAGAGAATAGCATCATTAGCGATGCCAAAATTAAAGTAGACTTTTTCATTTGATTATGATTTGTAATTAGTTTCTTTGCACAAAAATAGACATTTTTCAAAAAATGGCAATGTTTTTGTTGCAAGATACTGAAAAGTTTTGCAATTTTGCAGGTTGAAAATGAATTTAAATAACAAACAAAAACGTTTTATATGATGAAAAAATCTATTTTTACTCTTGTTTTGATGGCTGTAATAGGTTGTGTTTCAGCTCAGTCATTACGGTTTGAACTGAATGGCACTGTCTATTCCGAAGGCGATGTTATCGTATGTAACACTCCAAACGAGTGGGGTGAGTTCCTTCAGGACATGCAACTGAGAAATCTTACTTCTGACGACATGAATGTCCTTGTCCAGAAGGAAGTTGTTGAAGACCTTGAAGGCGTCATGAACTACTTCTGCTGGGGCATGTGCTTCGGCCCCGACACTTATGTCAGCCCGAATCCTGTTGAGGTCCCGGCCAATACCCTCACCGAGGAAGGCGCTTTGTCGTTCCATGCCATGTTCAATGAAGATGTGTTCGGCAAAATCCAGGTGAAGTATTCCGCCTACGACGAACGTCATCCGGAAGACGCTGTCACCATTAATGTGGTGTTCCACAAATCGGGTGTGGGTGTGCATGAGTCATCCGCCGTGCGTTTTGGCCAGCCTTACCCGAACCCGGCTTCGTCCATGGTGAACTTCGATTGCAACCTGCAGGGCAGCGATGCTACGGCTGTGGTCTACAACTTGTTGGGCCAGGAAGTGATGAGACAGGAGATCAACACCTTCGAAAGCAAGGTGAGCTTGCCCGTTGCCAACCTCAACGATGGCGTTTATTTCTGCTCCGTTTTGTGCGACGGCCAGACCCTCTCAACGGTCAAGTTCGTCGTGAAGAAATGACAAAATGGCTAAAGTAACAAAAGGAAGCCGCTCGTTTGGGCGGCTTTCTTTGTTTTTGGACAAGTTGCAAGGTTGCAACCCTTCACTTTTCCATCGAAACGAGCAGTTTTGCACGATGTTTGTATAAAGTTTCCGCTGATTAACCACATAAAAACGATTCAATCAATGGAAAAGAAACTTCAAAGAGACACGCAACACAAAGTGATCGGCGGCGTTTGCTCCGGTTTGGCCAACTATTTCGACATCGACGCCTCGTTGGTTAGGCTGCTATTCGCCATAGCCTTTTTCGTCTTCAGTTCAGGATTCTGGATTTACCTTTTGCTTTGGCTTGTCATGCCTGCCGCTACTGTAGGAAGCACTCAAACCAACTATTATGTCTCGCCCGACGGTACGACCGAAGTCTCGTCGGAGGAAACCACCGAGGTGGTGAAAGAACCCATACCAAACAAGGGAAGCCTCATCGCAGGCCTGATTCTGATTGGCATCGGAGCCCTCGGCTTGGTGAACAAATACATCCCTGAAATCAACTGGAGCACGGCTTGGCCCTTCATGCTCATTGTGCTCGGCATTTTCCTGATTATCCCTAAAAACGCAAAGTCATGAAAAGCAGAAATTTGTTCTTAGGCATCATTCTCCTTTTTGTCGGGATAGTTTCCCTTCTGGCTTCACTTGACGTCATCGATTTCAGTTGGCGTATCGCTTGGCGGTTGTGGCCCATGCTGTTCATCTTTGTGGGCGTCGCCATACTCCCAATCAAGGAGTGGCTGAGGGCATTGCTCCTGTTGGCCACTTTGGCGGTGGGGATGCTCTTGTACCAACATGAAGCGACAAAAGAACCCCGCTGTTGGTTTTTTACGCAAAACGGAGCCAAAACCGAGTTGCTTATATCCTAAACGTGTACGGATAAAATGGGTTTTTTATCATTTTAAACTTTTTTTCTACTATTTTGGCGACATAATTGATAATTTGTATATCTTTGCAAGCTGATACAATAGTTGCATTGGAATTAACAAATTATCACTATGAATATTCGTCAACTCTCTAGACTGTTTTTTACGGCTGCCCTGTTCTTTTTGACCGCTTTTGCGGCAGTGGCACAGGACAACAGCATCAAAGGCTTTGTTTACGAGGAAGCCACGGGTGAGCCCATGATGTTCACCAATGTCTATCTGAAGGGAACCACTTACGGTGGCTCGACCAGCGAGAACGGTTATTTCAACATCAACCGTATCCCTGACGGCAGATATACCTTATTAATTACCAGCGTGGGCTACGACACGGTTTCTGAGGTCTTTACTTTGTCGAAAGGACAAAGCATTACCCGAAAGTACTACCTCAAGGAGACCAGTCAGCAACTGGAAACAGTGACCATCACCGCCGACAAGATTGAGGCCCGCACCGAGACCAAGACTTCGGTGATTACCGTGACGCCTAAGACCATCACCAAAATTCCGAGCATTGGCGGTCAGGCCGACTTCGCCCAGTATCTGCAAGTGGTGCCGGGCGTCATCTTCACAGGCGACCAGGGCGGTCAGCTCTATATCCGTGGTGGCTCGCCCATCCAGAACAAGGTGTTGCTTGACGGTATGGTGGTCTACAATCCTTTCCACTCCATCGGTCTGTTTTCGGTCTTCGATACCGACATCATCCGCAACGCCGATGTCTACACTGGTGGCTTCGGCGCAGAATACAGCGGCCGTATTTCCTCCATTATGGACATCTCGACCCGCGACGGTAACAAGAAACGCTTCTCGGGAAAAATCGGAGCCAACTGCTTCGGTGCCGAGGTGATGCTCGAAGGCCCCATCATGAAGGCCAAAAACCCTGAGGATGCCACGGCTTCGTTCATCATCTCCGCGAAGAACTCCTATTTGGAGAAGTCAAGCAAGGTGTTGTATCCTTACGCTTCCGAATTGGGTCTGCCGTTCAACTTCCAGGATATTTACGGTAAGGTGTCGCTCAATGCACCCAACGGCAGCAAGTTCAACCTCTTCGGTTTCTCGTTCAACGACCAGGTGAACAACTACATGTCGCTCTCCGACTTCGGTTGGAAGTCATACGGTGCAGGTACCAATTTCCTCGTCATCCCAGGAAAGGCTCCCGTGATGATTGAGGGTAACATCGCTTACTCGAGCTACACTTCGCAGATGAAGGAAGAAAGCAGCCCCGACCGCTATAGCAACATCAACGGCTTCAACATGGGCTTCGATTTCAGCCAGTTCATGGGTAGAAACACCTTGAAATATGGTGTTGAGATGTTGGGCTATACCACCGACTACGTAACTTATAGCCTGTATGGACACAACAAAATTTCCCAAAAGGTCAATTCCACGGAGTTGGGTGTCTATGCCAAATACAAGGCAGTGTTGGGCAAGTTCTTGCTTGAGCCCAGCCTGCGTTTGCAGTTCTATGCTTCCTTGCCCGACCTTTCGTTTGAGCCTCGCATAGCTGTAAAATATAACGCCACCGACTGGTTCCGCCTGAAAGCCGCTGCGGGAATGTATTCGCAGAACTTTGTCGCGGCCACGAGCGACCGCGATGTGGTCAACCTGTTTTATGGCTTCCTTTCAGGCATCAACAACCTGCCGAAGACCTTTAACGGTAAGGAAATCAACAGCTACCTGCAAAAGGCCAACCATTACATCGTGGGAGCCGAATTCGATTTGAGCAACAATACGACCTTGAATATTGAGGGCTATTGGAAAGACTTCGTCCAGCTGACCAACATCAATCGAAACAAGATTTACGCTGATTCGCCTATGAATTCCGAAGTCCCCGATTTGCTGAAGAAAGACTTTACCGTCGAGACGGGCGATGCCTACGGATGCGATGTTTCCTTGAAGTTTGAGGACAAGCATTGGTATCTTTGGGCCGTTTATGCTTTGGGATTCGTGAACAGAAACTATGAGAAAGCCACCGAAGAAGGTGCCGTACTCATGAAATACCCGACGCATTTCGACCGTCGTCATAACATCAACCTCATTCTGACCTACACCGCGGGTTCGAAACGTCAGTGGGAGTTCAGCGGCCGTTGGAACTTCGGTACCGGCTTCCCCTTCACCCAGGTGCAAGGCTTCTATGAGTACTATTCCTTCCAGGATGGCATCAATTTCGACTACACCACGACCAATGGCGAGTTGGGTATCCTGTATGGCGACTTGAACGGTGGCCGTCTGCCCACCTACCATCGTTTCGACGTCGACCTGAAGCGTAAATTCTATTTCACCGAAAACGTGATGCTTGAGGTGGACCTGAGCGTGACCAATGTCTATAACAGAAACAACGTGTTTTATGTCAACATTGTGACTGGTCAGATTGCACGTCAGTTGCCCATCTTGCCGACTATGGGTTTGACATTCTCGTTCTGAGTAGATCATAGTATTACAAAAGGTTTTCATTTCCCTACGCGTCGTCATTGGCGCGTAGGTTTTTTTTGCCGCATTCGGCTTGTTTTCAGAATTATCCCTATCTTTGCACTTTCATCATGAATGATAATCATAAAAATAGGATAATATGATACTGGTAAAACAAGCTGGAGTCTATGTCAACATCTTGAATTGCAGGCTGAAGAAGTACCTGGCAGAGGTGTTCAAAAAGAATAATGTCAACCTGACGGCGGAGCAATATCTCGTCATGGACACGCTTTGGAACGAAGGCACACTCACGCAACAGGCCATCGCCTTCATCATCCAGAAGGACAAGAACTCGGTGACACAATTCATCGATAACCTGGAGCGGAAAGGTCTCGTTACGCGTTCGGTGGCCAAGGAAGACCGCCGTGTGAACAATATCGTGGTGACCAAAGAAGGCATGGCGCTCAAGGATTCCACCAAACAATTGGCTATCGATACGATGAACAAGGCACTTGAGGGCATCCCTGAAGATGACGTGCAGACTTTCGTCACCGTGTTGAAAAAAATATGCGGAAACATCAGTGACTTCGGAAAGCAGCCCGAGGAAATCGAGCTATGACACTGATTTTGGCATTATTATTGGACAATTTTTCCAAATCCAAAGCGTTGATTTTATATCTTTGCAGGCTTTAATTTTCAATGAATATGAGAAAGACTATCGTTTTTTTACTTGTTCTCGTAGCTATGACGCTACTGTTTCCCGCATGCAACAAAGGCCCGGGCGAAGGCGGCTCGGGGACGGTGCGAGGCTATGTGAAACTCGTGCATCATCCCGACGACGACTACACTTTGACTCCCGACACTATGGTGGCTGCCAAGACCGATGTCTTCATCATCTATGGCGATGAGCAGTTTTTCGGCGACGATGTGGAAACCAATGCCGACGGAATGTATCAGTTTGAGTATCTGCTGCCTGGAAACTATACCGTGTTTTCCTATTCCACCTTGCCCTCGGGCGAAAAGGTGGCCGTGAGTGCTTCGGTCGATTTGACGCGGGGTGCGGTGGCACAGGTTCCTACGCTCTACATCCACGATGGCAAGGCATACGGCACTTCCATCGTAAAAGGTCGTGTGCACGCTGCCTATTACCACAATGGCAGCTATCGTGGCGAAGGCTGGGCCTGTGAGCATCGTGTCTATATTCGAAGAATGGGCGAGGACATCCCCTTCGACGACACCCGCGTGGGTCCCGACGGCTACTTCGCTTTCCAGAAACTGCAACCTGGCGAGTATGAGGTGTTTACGGCTTCTGATGACATCGCCACGGAAATTCCGGATTTTGTCTTCCAAAGCTTCACCATTGATGAGGCGGGACAAATCTGCGAACTTCCTGAGCAATTTGAAGTGATAATCAATGTGTAAAAGCAAGGTCTCTGAGCTTGTCGAAGGGCCGGTTTAACAAGAATAAGAAACTAAATAATCTACTGAATATGAAGAAACTATTGTTTTTATTGGCATTTTGCTCCATTGCCTATGGTGCGGTGTCTCAATCGGTCTCGGAGAGTACCATTCAGAAACGCGAAAACCGCAAGGGTATGGTGCTGAAGGAATGGAACACGGCGGCGGGCGATAAACGCGCTTTCCTCGACCGTGTGACGACCTACGATGAGTTGGGCCG